>DAHXMP010000234.1 GCA_027371665.1 Bacteroidota bacterium
ATTTCATGTCGGCAACCTTTATTTTAACAGGAAATGCACTGGTGCTATTGTTGACGTTCATCCGTTTGGAGGATTTAACATGAGCGGCACTGATTCAAAAGCTGGGAGCAGGGATTATCTTTTACTCTTCATGCAGGGAAAATCGGTAAGTGAAAAAATAAAATAATTTATTCATAAATGAATAGTATATTAATTGAAACTTTTGCTTATACGAGGTAAAGGTATTTTGTAATAATATTAGCGATTATATATTTGTCTAATACAATTAACAAAGAACATAAAGAAAAGAAGCTTGTAGCACTTTCATCTGTCATAGCTGCGATAGTTCTCACTGCTATGAAGCTGATAGTGGGAGTTTTAACAGGCAGTTTGGGAATATTATCCGAGGCATTACATTCGGCATTAGACCTTGTTGCCGCTATTATGACATACTTTGCCGTAAAATTTGCAGATAAACCTGCTGATGCAGAACATCAATATGGACATGGAAAAATCGAGAACCTTTCTGCACTTGGTGAAACTTTACTCCTATTTATGACTTGCATTTGGATAATGTATGAAGGCATACATAGGTTAGTAATACACAGAACACATATTGATATTACAGTATGGAGTTTTGCAATAATGATTATTTCTATAATAATTGATTTAACACGTTCACGCGCACTTATGAGAACTGCAAAGAAATACAACAGCCAGGCTCTCGAAGCCGATGCTCTTCATTTTTCCACAGATATCCTCAGTTCCGCTGTAGTAATTATTGGTTTAATTTGTGCATATTTTAATTATCATTTTGCCGATTCAATAGCAGCAATGATTGTTGCTTTAATCGTTTTTCATGTTTCATACAAGCTCGGTAAACGCTCCATTGATGCACTTATAGACAGGTCACCGAAAGAATTACAAATAAATATTAAAGACCTGGCAAAAAAAATTCCGGGTGTTACACACGTTCATAACATAAGGTTGAGGACATCGGGCTCGGTTACTTTTGTGGATTTGAACATACATGTTGACTCGAGCCTCTCGATTGAAAAGGCACACGAAATTTCACACATAGTCGAAAACGAAATCAAAAATAAATTCATTAAATGCGAGGTTCATATTCATGCTGAGCCTGAAAGCGATACTGAAAGTTAATTTTTCAATATGAGCTATGAATGAAATCATTAATATAGATGATTCGAGAATTGAACTATACAAAAATCTGAGACATACTCCCGCTTCACACATAGAAAACAAACTTTTTATTACAGAGGGTGAAAAAGCAACTCTTGAGTTAATAAAGTCTGGCATTAAAGTTTCTACGGTTTTTGCTGTTAAAGAATTTTATCAGAAAAACAGTGATTTGATTCTACAAAAGAATATTCCGGAGGATAAACTCTTCTTCGCCGATAAAAGTATAATGAATCAAATCGTTGGATTTAAGCTCCATTCGGGAGTAATGGCAATTGCACACCAGCCGGAAGAATCTTCACTTGAAGAATTAAATTCACCAATTGTACTTTTAAACGGAATCATAAATTCCGAAAATGTCGGTTCGATTATCAGGAACTGTGCAGCATTTTCGGTTAGCTCTCTTATCGTTGATAAAACTACAAGCAGTCCCTATTTACGGAGGGCTGTCCGCGTTTCAATGGGGACAGTTTTCGGTATGAAGCTTCACTATTCGAAAGATACTATAATAACAATTAGAGTATTGAAAGATTTAAATTATAAAATTATAGCTTCCGAAATAACCGGCAAGGCACAATCAATAAATAGTTTTAAATTTCCCAAAAAATTTTGCATCATTTTCGGAAGTGAAGGTTACGGTATTACCGAAAATATTTTATCAATAAGTGATAAACAAATATATGTACCGATAAATAAAATAGTAAAATCATTGAATGTTGCAGCGTCCAGCGCAATTATTCTTTCCAAATTCAGGGAGAAATTTCCGATGCATTAGCAATTTAGTCCCTTATTACTTTTTTGTATATTGTACTTTATTTAACTGCAAGAAAAAAAATAATGCCTTTACCCGGAAACTGGACATTAGAAGATATTTTAACTCTTTCTTACATCAAGGGTGTGAAATCAATGACTCTCCGCCAAGCTGTAGAGGAATCGGATACATTAGAAGCACTCCTTAATAAGGATATAAAAAAAGAATCATTAAAGAAATTCAAACAGACAGAGTTATTTATAAGTCCAAAATCCTCCGTCTGGCATTCTGCACGCGAAGAGGCAAAGCGGCAGGTTGATTTCGCTGAAAAATACGATTGCAAAATCACAACTATTTGGGAGGAGGATTATCCTCAACTTTTAAAAGAACTTGTA
>DAHXMP010000250.1 GCA_027371665.1 Bacteroidota bacterium
TGCGATTAAGTAATGTTAATAAATAAAATAAAAATAAACAGATAACAGGTATTTTTTTTCGATATTTTTATTTGTAACTAAAAAGGAAAATTTATTTTTTATCATTAGATACAATTTTTAGAGTTCTCGTTTCTGGGAAAATAATAATGTATATTATTTGTATGTTTAATAAAAGTCCCTTATAATCAATTGAATTACAAGGGACTTGTGAATTTAACAGCGGAGGGTGAGGGACTCGAACCCCCACAGGTTTGCACCCGGCGGTTTTCAAGACCGCTGCAATACCATTATGCGAACCCTCCAATGGTAAATTTTGGGAATACAAAATTCCGATTTTTTTTTGTAAATACAAAGCGGTTTCTTGAACTTCTTTTGTTATGTAATTATATTTGCAATTATATGATTCTTAATTTTTTCGGATAAATTATGAATTTAAGGCTTGACGGGAAAAATGCGATTGTCTGCGGAAGCAGCCAGGGTCTTGGAAAGGCAATTGCTCTTCGATTTTCTGAGATGGGTGTTAATGTAGTTCTTTTATCGAGAAATGAAAATTCTTTGAAAAAAGTGCTTAAAGAATTACATAATAATGGGAAGCAGTCCCATGGCTATATTCAGGTTGATTTTTCTGAACCTGATAAAGCCATCGAAAAAATAAAAAATGAAACACCTTCTGAAAAAATTTATCATATTCTTGTAAATAACAGCGGCGGTCCTGCTCCGGGGGCAATTAATACGGCAAATACCGGAAATTTTCGTGCAGCATTTAATCAACATGTTATTATGAGCCAGCTATTGACTCAATATGTTATTCCCGGTATGAAAAAAAGATAGATTCGGAAGAATTATTAATATTATCTCAATCGGATTAAAACAGCCAATAGAAAATCTCGGAATCTCAAATACAATTCGCGGGGCGATGGGTAGCTGGGCAAAAACTCTTGCCCGTGAACTTGCTCCCTTTGGAATTACCGTTAACAATCTTCTTCCGGGACATACCAAAACAGCAAGGCTGGATGAACTGATTCAAAATAAGGCGAAGCATGTAAATAAAACAACAGAACAAATTGCAGATGACATGATATCTCTTATTCCGGCAGGAAGATTGGGCAAACCCGAAGATTTAGCAAATGCCGCGGGATTCCTCGCATCACGGGAGGCATCATTTATTACTGGTATAAATGTGCCTGTTGATGGCGGCTTCCTTAGCTGTTTGTGAAATTTTTTTGTAAAATAAAAAAAGCAGATATATTAAAAAATATTTTTTAATTTTTTATCATTATGACAATGATGATTTTTATGTTTTCCTGCTCTTCAAATTATCCCAATCTTGAAGTGGTCAAAAACGTTGACCTGGACAGGTATCTCGGCAAATGGTACGAAATAGCGGCTTTCCCCCAGAGCTTCGAGAAAGGATGTTATTGCACTACAGCCGAATATTTGAAAACGGATAAGGATTACATCCGGGTAGTTAATTCGTGCCGCAAAGACAGTGCTTCCGGTAAGCTTGACAGGGTGGAAGGCAAGGCATTCGTCGTTCCTAATTCCGGTAATGCAAAATTGAGAGTGCAATTCTTTTGGCCCTTTCGAGGAGATTACTGGATAATTGACCTTGCAGATGATTACAGCTATGCGGTAGTCGCTGCCCCAAACCGAAAGTACTTGTGGATTCTTCCGAGAACTCCGAAAATGGACTCAGAATTATATAATCAAATTCTCGAGAGAATTAAGCAGAAGGGATTTGACATAACCCGATTGAAAAAGACAAATCAGACATGTAATTGACAGAATATGTAAAATGAAAGTTTTAATTGCAATAATCAATTAGTTTAACTGCCTTCAAAACGAGTTTGAGAGCCGTATATTAGCAATATTGGATTTAAAAATAAGGATTTATTTAAATCATTTAATAATTAACTCAAAATGAATTT
>DAHXMP010000268.1 GCA_027371665.1 Bacteroidota bacterium
ATATTTTTCGGCATTTTTAAAATCGTATAATTTGCTGTAATTAAGTTGAAGTATAAACAACAAATTTGTGTAAGTAAAATTCAATATCTTTCCTGTAGATTCCTGACTATCTTTGGCTTTTAAACAAAACCGTATTGATTCTTTATATTGTTTATTCATCAGGTAAAAATAGCCCAATTCACTATTCATTGAAGTGTAGGATTGATGTTTTAAGCTTAAATTTTTTTCAATAAAATCTATTGAGGAAAGAAATAACTTTTCTGCTTCAGGGAATCTGTTCGATTCAAAATAAACATCTCCGAGACTGATGATAGCATCAAAATATTCTTTGCTTAATGAATCTTTATTTGATTTGAAAATGTTTAATGCTCTGTTTATGTATTGCTCACTTAATTGATATTTTTTTTGGTTTCTTAAAATATCCGTTAAAGTTTGCAATCCAATCGCAAACTCTCTGCTGTTCTCCCCAAACAGTGTGCTCCTTATTGTGCTGTCTTCGGCAGCAAATACATAAGCTTTATCATAATGATTGTTGTTTAAATTTGTTATAGCTAACCAATAGACAGATTTTTCAAATAATGTGTCCTTTTTGCTGAATTTATTATGAGCAATTTCATAGAATTTTTCTGCATAAGGCGCTGCGGATTCAAAATCACCGATTTCAATTAAGTAATGAGTGGAGTCGAAAAGAATTTTCCAATCTTCTGATTTAAGGTTTTGAATTAAAAAAAAATTTAAGATTATTGAAATAATTATAGTAATTTTTTTCATCTGATTGACCTGTGAAATTATAAAGTTCAGTAATTTTCCGTATGTCAGTTTAAATTCATCAATTGCTTCTTCCTTACCTTTAATACCATCTTGTCAACACCGAGCACAATTACCTCTTCGCCGGCGTTTATTTTTTCTTCGGAAATGGCTTTCCAGCTTTCACCCATGACTTTTACCCTTCCTACCGAATTAACAGGTATATCTTCGATAGCTATTGCCTTTTCTCCGACTAAAGCCTCTTTGCCTGTTGCCCGCTTACGTGACTGAGCCTTAATGCCGAGGCTTACTATAAAGATAAAAAAGATTGCCGAAACAACTGCGGCGGTGATTATTACACTCATGGATATCCTCATAAATTCAAATGGTGAATCAATTAACATTATGGAACCGAGCAGGAAAGACACTATTCCCCCTATCGTCAGAATGCCGTAGCTGGTAACTTTGACTTCGACAATGAACATGACGATACCAAGAAGAATAAGTGCCACACCTGCATAATTAATAGGAAGCATCTGCAGGGAATATGCGGCAAGTACGATACTTATTCCTCCGGCAACACCCGGAAAAATCGAACCGGGATTGTATAATTCAAAGAATATTCCGTAGATTCCCAGGAGCAGCAGCAGGTATGCGATGTTTGGATTTGTCAGTATGCTCAGCAATTCTTCTTTCCAGTTCATTCCATGTTCGACGACTTCTGCATTCGCCGTGTTTAGTGTTATGGTTCCCGATGAAGTTTCGACAACTATTCCGTTTATCGCACGAAGAAGAGAATCGGTATTAGGACAAATAAAGTTTATAACACTGTCTTTTAAAGCTTCGGTTTCGCTTGCTGAAATGCTTTCCCTTACTGCACGCTCAGCCCATGCGACATTTCTGTGCCTTTTTAGAGCGATTGAACGAATGAAAGCAGAAGCGTCATTGGTAACTTTGTCATACATGACTTTCGATGAGTCGCTTTCACCGCCCAGCCCTACGGGATGAGCAGCACCGATATTCGTTCCGGGAGCCATCACGGCTATGTTTGCCGCAAGAGTTATGAAAACCCCAGCCGAACCTGCCCTCGAACCTCCAGGTGCGACATAAACAATAACCGGAACTTTTGAATTAAAGAAAGACTGAATAATATCCCTTGTAGCATCGAGAAGTCCTCCCGGAGTATTAAGCCGTACAATCAGAGCCTGAAAATCATTATTTTCGGCGTATTCTATTCCGCTTTTTATATATGAAGCCGTGGCAGGCCCAATCGCACTCTCAACTCTTATTTGCAGTACTTTTGATTTTGCATAAACAGCCGTAACTGCAAAAAAACACAGTATTAATAAAATTGTTAAAAAGCGATTCATTTCAATGTTCAGTCAATTTATAAAACTAACCTGCGACCGAAACAATTTACAAAATTTGAGGTTTATTATTTAATAATTTTTTTTAAATTATTGCAATAATAATTCTCTTTTTCAATGCACAACCACAATCTTCCTGTTCACAATCCCGCTGCCGGAGCGGATTTGCAGGAAATATATCCCGCTTGGAAACGAGCTTGTGTTTATTTTCAGATTGGGTTCATTGATGTTGGTATTTTCGTAAACGATATTTCCATAATCATCAAGAATCTTAAGTGATAATGCCTTCTGAGCATCGTTATTGATTTTTATACACAGCAAATCATTTATCGGATTCGGATAAACATTAATATAATTTGTAAAATCATCATCTACCGAAGTTGGATTAACGACAGTTGCACGGACTTCAATGAAGAATTCATCTTCTGTTCCGCCTCTCCAGAAGCCTACAGAGTCTCTATATTCTCCCGGTTGTTCCGCTGAAAAATTGATTGTCAATGATGCCGTTCCGCCAGGTATGAATGCCAGTCTTGCAGGACCTGCAAAATGAAATCCCTTGTTGCCATTTTTGAAAATCAGTGAATCACTAAATACATCAGGATTATCAGAGTTATTAAATACCGTGGTTTCTCTTAACTGCAATTCATCCGGATTAAGTTTGCCGAAATCAACATCGGATAAAAAAGAATAATGAGGTGAATAATAATTTACGACGATTGTTGTGTCATTTCCTCTTCGGTCTGAAAAAGTTGCCACAAGTATTGCGTCCTCATTCTTGTTTTGCACATCGGCACTCCACGAGGCATAAGCATCGTCTCCGGGAATAAAAGGAGAGGAATGGAACGAAAAATTATTGCTCATATCCGGATGAAATACAATCATTGAAAGGTTCGACCTGTCAGAATTTTCCGGCATGTCTTCAACTATACCTCCATCAATTGAGCCGTTGCCATAAACCGTAAATTTAGGGTCCGGTGGCATATAATCATTATTATTCAAATCGGCTATAATTGCACTTGCAGGGAAACCATAAGAATCAAAAGGTGAAAATCCGTAAGCATAAGCCGCAATTGGATTGTCGGACTTTAATTTATATACACCGTCTTCAGGTAAAAGAAGTGTAGTAACGTTATAATTCATCCCCTCAATCGGAACAGTAAACCTTTGTGTGCTTTTTATAAAATTCAAATCAGACACTTTCTGCCATGTAAAATTTCCATCAACTACTTTAGCAAAGAGAAGGTCATCGGGTATCGAGCCGTCGGGAGACTGATAAACGATATTAACATAATTATCATTAAACTTCATACCGTTTTTTATTCCCGGTGTATTAAAAATTATCTCTTTTTGATACTGCTCTACAGGTGTAAGTACAGTTTCGAAAGGGTCCGAAGCAACACCGTCATCTTCCTGTCCTGTATTGAATTGAGCAATGTAAATTGGTTTATCACCTGCAAACACGATTGGTTTCGGCGAACCTTCATTCGCCCTCAATCTTATCCATCCGGCATCCTCAATTCCTCCACCGGTTTGTAATGTCGCAATTTGTAATCCGTCTCTGAAAATATTGGTTACTGGTTCTTTTGCGAAAATTTTAACTATTGAATTTTTCTTTCTCTGATAAATTGGTGTGTAATGATATTCTTTTCCCCATGCCATAGAGGGTATCTCCATTTCGGTAAGAAAATCACAATACCCAATATTTTCAGGAACGAAAGCACAAAAATTGCTGGAAATCACGGAAACAGGCTTTGTTGAATTGATAAGGCTACCTGACAAATCTGTCATCGAGCCTGCACCGCTGATTAATAAGACATCACCCTTATTCATTTTATAATTTTTCATTTCTCCGGGTAGCATTCCACCGCTTGTTCTTGCTGTCATGTTGCCGCCAAGCGTAAAATTGACATCCGTTCCGTCATATGGAGTAACTATAGCAGTATAGCTGGGAAGGAACTGAGAACTATATGTTGAAATATCTGCCCACGATGCAACGGTATATTCTTTACCTAAAGATGACACCGGTATTGCAAGATAACCGTCGCTCGTGTACTGGTAACGCGTGACACCATAGCAAATAATCGGGTAGTCGGCGTATACATGAATACCATAGCCATTAAAAACAGTATCTGTCATAGGCTTCTGCATGTCTGTTTTCCTGTAGCACTGGCCTTCATCGGGTGTAAGGTCAAATTCGATAATATCATTCGGAATTGTTGTCTGCTGTTTAACAACTCCCTTGCCGGGTATTTCAACTGTAACAACTGTTGCAACACGCGAGGAGACATAAATCTTTAAGTAGCTTTTCTCGGTATTTGTTTCCCAGCACGGGTTGAAAGTCAGCCAAAAGTCCTGGCCTGCATTACTTGCACCGAGCAGCTTAGGTAAATCTTCCTTTATTTGTGTGAGGTCGAATCCTTTGCCATACATAAAATTATTTGTAAAGATAAAAGAAACTAAAATCAATACTATTAATGAAAACCTGCGTATCATAATAAACTCCTTCAAATAATGATTAAATTATTATTTATATTCTAAGAACATTATATTCAGACACTCCTCTTATTAAGTGTTTGGAGTAAAAAAATTTCTTCAATGTACTATCAGAAACTTCCTGTTCACAATCCCGCTCCCGGAGCGGATTTGCAGGGAAGTACATCCCGCTTGGAAACGAGCTTGTATTGATTTTTAAATTATCTCCATCTATATTTTTATTTAAATAAACAGCATTGCCATAAGAGTTGTAAATTAGTATTGTTACCGGCTTCTGAGCTATACCCGAAAAATTCAAATCGAATTCTTTATCAGCAGGGTTTGGATATAGCTCCAACTTCTCTAACTCTCCCGAAAAGTCTTTTACTCCCGTTATTACGACTGAATCAACCTTGAGTTTGGCAATGCTGTCTCCTTCTATTGCATTTGAATTGAAAACAATTGTATCAATAAAGCTGTTTCGCGTTTCTGCAGTTGCGTTAAAATCAACATCGAAGCTCCATGTTTCATTCGGCTGAAGCACTAACGGATTGCTCACACTAATTTCTCTCGTGATATTTAGCTGGTATTGTGTCAAATGAGGCTGTGTATAATTTGTAATTATCAGAGGCTCGGTGCCTATGTTTTTAATTTCTATTGTTCTTGTTGTAGTAGTATCACGAATCACAGAACCGAATCTCGCATCGTTAACAATGATTGCCGGACCTGAAACGATTATTCCATTCCCTGCCCAAATTGATGAGACTTCCGATTCGGCATCGCTGACAGAGGTAAGCATAGCAGTGGCATTGCCTCCTTTAACAGCTTTAAACTGCCCATTGAATTCGATATATTCTCCTTGTGCCAGTTTAATTGGGAATGTTAATCCTTTTTTATTATATCTGAATCCTTCGGTTCCCCAGCTTGTATCAGTGGAAATTTCATTTTCGTCAGGCTGAACCTTGAAATCAACTATTGTAGCTGTATCCCCGAAGTTCCAGTCAGACACATAAATTCCAGGGCTTCCGTAAACCACTTTTCCAAATGAATCATCCTTTGCAGAATAAGCATTGTATGGCACTCCCCACAAACAGGAAAGTAAAAAGATTAAAAAAGAAATACTCCTCATACCAATCCCCTGATATATTCCTAAAAAAGCGGCATGCTTTATTAGTAATAACAACTTTTACGGAAAAAAGTTTCACTCTTTTTGAAAAATTTTTTTCGAGGGATGGTAAATATTTGAATTTTAATATATGATTGTTCTAATAAATAAAATTTTATTAGGAAATAAGTAATGAGAGTCTAAGTTCACTGCTGAACATAAATTATTTGTTCTTTTACTTTTGGCAAAGAAAAGAGAGTTTAAAGAATGTAGATGTAAGAAATTAATTTTAATTATTTAAATTAAGCGGTATTAGCCTGTCAATGCGCCATGCTTCGAGACTTGTAAAATAACTCATCCTGCCTTCTTTTTCGTAACGCCTTCCGCGTATGTTGAAATTTACTTTAACATCGTCATTCAGATTCAAATCATCAAGTATGCCGCATTTGTCCTTAATAACATGAAATTTAATATAGTCAGTGTAGACAGTGCCATTACGATTGTCAGATATTTCAACGACAAATTCGCGTTTCTGAAAATTGTCGCTGATTTTGAATGTTTCAAACTTTTCTATTAACTTGCCTGATACCTCATAACTCATATAAATAACCCTGAAAAACCAAAAATGTAATATACAATATAATATTAATAATATTAGAAATAAAATATTTCTCTTAATTATGGGTTAAATTTGTTTTTTCATGTTATAATAATTGTATAGGAAAAAATGAACTGATTATTTTTGCAAAAACAAGATATGATTTTTATCTTTAATAGAAATTCTATTGTTTAATTTATGATACCACATAATCGCTTCGTTGAAATAAACTTCGAATGGGTCACGGTGAGCGATGGCATAAATTAAATTATCGTTTGTTAATACCTGGTAGAAAAGAAGTATATCTTTTTTAAATGAAAAATCTATTTCGGAGACGCGAAAGCTACCGTCTAATATACTATCCTTCGTTTCCAGAAATGTTTCTATAGTGAAAGGAGATGTTTTCAGCAGGTCAATCTCGGAAATTCTTTCCGGTTCAACAATAAATGAAACTGATTTTAATATTGCATCTATATACTCCTGGGCAAATTTGCCCTTAACACTTACAAGGGCTTCTGAATCTTCCATTTGTATCCTTGTTTAAAATAAATATTCAAAATTACAGCAATTTACTTGCCAATGCAAAAACGTGAAAAGATGTTATTCAAAACATCATCGTTCCAGGTATCACCGGTTATTTCACCGAGTGTTTTCCCAGCCTTGCGTATATCAATTGCAATAAGTTCGTTTTGCATATTTGAAGATATGGCATAGAGGGCAGATTGCAATTCACTTACAGCCTGTTTTAAAAGAATTGCATGCCTTTGATTGATAAGAATATCTCTGGTTCTTTCAATATTTTGCAGTGCTTCATTTTCGAGCATATTGCGCAGATTGTTTATTCCAATCTGTTTTTTTGCAGATATTTTCAGTTCATGTTCAATTCCTGATGATAATCTGCCAATATTGTTTTCGTCAACTTTATCAATTTTATTCTGTAATAAATATATTTTTGAATCAGGATAATTCAATGCGATTTTTTTGTAAAGTTTGTTTGATTGTTCAGGTGAAATTGTAATATCGTTAATAATTAAAATCAAATTGGATAGCTTTAGTACAGATTCTACAAGTTTGATACCCTCAATTTCTACTATATTATCTGATTCCCTCAAACCGGCTGTATCTGTAAGCTTTATAGCAATTCCATTAATATATATAATTTCTTCGAGATAATCCCTTGTGGTTCCCGGAATCTCGCTGACAATTGCCCGCTGCCTGTTTAAGAGAGTATTAAATAAAGTTGATTTGCCTGAATTGGGATATCCCGCAATGGCAACGAAGAATCCTGAACGAAGTATTTCAGCGGCTTTATATGAATCCGCAAGTTCAGTGCAAAAACTTATTGTGTCTGCAATTTGATTTGATATTTCATTTCTATCTGTAAATTCCAAATCCTCTTCCGAGAAGTCCAGCTCAAGTTCGAGTAGTGATGCAATTTTAACGAGTTTTTCTCCGAGGATTTTCATACGTGCCGTAAATTCTCCTGTAAGCTGGCGTGCCGCTGTTAGGCATCCCGGTACAGACAGTGAATGAATAATATCTGCTACGGCTTCAACTTGTGTCAAATCCATTCTCCCGTTAAGGAAAGCCCTTCTTGTAAATTCACCGGGGTCTGCCGGCACTGCCCCGCACTCAATAAGTGTATCAATGATTTCCCCTGCAACTACCATTCCGCCATGACATGATATTTCAACAACATCTTCTCCTGTATAAGAATGAGGATTTTTGAAAACAGAAGCTGTAACATTATCAATAATTTTACCCCTGAAAATTATCGAACCATAGTGAATTGTATGTGTGGCGGCGTCTCCAAGTGCATTTCTTCCGAAAAAGCATTTGTCGGCTATAAGAATTGCTTCTGGTCCTGAAAGCCTGATAACTGCTATTCCCCCTATTCCGGGAGGAGTTGCAAGAGCTGTAATAGTTTTGTTCAAAGTTCTAAAATGATATTCGTTATTTTGCTTAAGTTGATTTTATCTTGATATTATTACACTCATCCTAAGAATTTTGGTTCCCGATACAACCTCTATAAAATATAAACCTGATGGTAAATTTTCCGTTTGCCATTTGATTTGAGTTGCACCTTCATTTACTGTCCCCGAAAAGAGTGTTCTTACATTTTCACCGAGAATATTGTAAAGTTCAATTCTTACTAATTCTTTTGAACTAATGTTCAATACAATCGTACCATCATCACTAACAGGATTAGGATAATTCATCATAGATACAGATGAATTTAGCGACTCATCACTAACATTACTGAAAATATCGGTCGTGAATTTCCAGGGTACAGACCAGTCTGTCATTCCTGCAGGCAAAACAGCACTTACATGCCAGTAATAATCAGTATTGATATTCAGTCTGCCTATATTGTAAAATAAAGAGGTAATTCCCGTACCGTTAATAGTATCACTTGAAAAATCGCTTTTCTTCGATAATTGAATATTATACGTTATTGCGTTAGTGATAGGATTCCAAAGGAGGAAACTATAATTCTGAATTTTTATAGCATTATCTAATGGAGAAACCAATATTGGAGGAGCAATTCTTGTTGTAAAGTTCCACACATCTGACCATTCACTTGTTACTTCGGAATTTTTACTAAGCACCCTCCAAAAATATTTTGTATTATATTCAAGTCCGCTATAATCATAACTTGTTCCTGAGACACCTGAATCATTAATAACCGGTGGATTTATATCCTGGTATTTTGATAACTGAACATTATAAGATTCAGCCCCGGGCACGTTTATCCAGTTCAATGTACCCGCAATAGGAGCCCATGCACCCTGATTGTGAGGCGATGATAATAATGGCGATTCGATAGTTGATGTAAAACTCCAGGTGGCTGACCAGGCACTCCAGACGCCATTTTTCTTTGCCCTAATATGCCAGTAATAAGTTTTATTAAAATCAAGGTTATTATAATTATAAATTGTACCGGATGAAACAGAATCATTTATAATTGATGAACCGAAATTCTGTGTTTCGGATACTACAATATTATAAATACTTGCTCCGGTAAGTGGCAGCCACTGGAATTGAATGCTAACCGGAATCCCTGAAGAATTATCGGTAGGATATTTCAATGAAGGTGCATCGAATTGAGTTGAGAATGTCCATGTTTCTGACCACTTTCCACCATTTAAAGCATTTGCAGCTTTGACTTTCCAATAATAAGTCATATCCTTCATTAAACCCGGATAAGGATATGATGTGTAACCTGAAACAGAATCATTGATTAATGCACCTGAAAAATCCGGGGATGTAGAAAGCAAGACATAATATGACTCAGCATCGGGAACTGCATTCCAGGTTAAATTCCCGCTATCAGGCATAACTGTTGAATAGTTTTGTGGCGAAACAAGAACAGGAGGTGCAAGCTTTGTCGTGAAATCCCCGATTTCAGACCATTTGCCACTGCCCTGCGAATCTTTTGCTCTTACACGCCAAAAATATTTTGTATTAAAATCTAAACCTGAAAAATCCATTGCATCAATCAATATACCTGATGAATCAATTTTATTAACTGTAAAATTCGAATCGGTTGATACCTGGATGTCATATGTTTGGGATGAATTAACATGCTGCCATGTGAAAGTTCCCGAATCACCGATATTGTAGGAATGATTAGGAGGCATTACCAGGACGGGTGCACCCAGGAGAGTAGTAAAATCCCATTGGCTTGACCAGGCACTTGTTTCATTCTGATTAGATGCATTAACTCTCCAGAAATATATTGTACCGAATTCCAGCCCAATGTAACCGAATATTGTATCAGGGACAGACTGATTATAAACAAAAGTTGAAAAATCAGGCATCCTTGAAACCTGGAGCTGGTATTGAGTAGCCATTGAAACACTGTTCCACCTGAGGACCCCCGAATCAGGAACTGCCATTGTGTGATTGGCAGGAGAAGGTATTGTTGGTGTTCCTAATTTAGTTGTAAAGCTCCAATCGGAAGACCAATCGCTTGCTCCGCCTGTATTTGTAGCGCTCACATGCCAATAGTAATTAGTTCCGAACTGAAGGCCTGATGCCGAATATGATGTATTGTAAATATTGCTGTCATTTATGACAAGCTCTGAAAAATTACTTGAAGTAGATACTTCAACATTATAACTGTCAGCACCATAAACCGAATTCCATGATAATGCAGTTAGAGTATCTGCAGCAGTTGAGTTATTCACAGGTGACAATAGTGTTGGTGTATCAAGATAAGTCCTGAACCTCCAGACATCAGACCAGGCACTCGTTTCACTCACGGTATGAGCCCTTACCCTCCAATAATACCAGGTGCCATGTTGGAGGGGTCTGGTTACTAAATAAGTCGTATCAGTTATATTGCTAAGATTAATTTCAAGTGTTGAAAAGTCGGAAGCAGGTGATACCTGCAAATCATAATTAACCGCATCGACAGCCTTGAACCAAGTTATAAACGGCGTTAAAGTCAACCTGTCAGACATATCAAACGGAATTTTCAGCAAGGGTGGAATAGCTCCGAAACTGACTTTAAATGTTATTGTTGAAGCTCCGGATGAACCAATATCATATATCTTCAAATTCCCGGAAGAACCGTCAGACAGAAAACTCGATGGATTTGTATTATCATTTATTTGAGTTCTACCAGATTCCATGCTGAAATACGCAGAATTAATATTCCCGTTTACCGTATTTGTGCCATTCAGCCTGTATATATATACCTCGTCCGGTGGACCGTCTGCATTGCCATTTCCTGCCATGGTATTAATTCTATAAACAATTAATCCGCTCCCTGGGATTGAACTTTCAAATGTTCCTGTTTTTTTCCTGTATTCGATAACAAAATATTCGGTTGATGAGTTTGGAGAATTAATCCTGTAACAATTGGTGGTTGATGATGTCAGAGGATTTAGATAGTAAGTTCCCGATGTTGTAATCTGTGGTATTGATGAAATCCATTGTCCATACTTATATTTCATAAATGCACCCATATGTTCAGGAGGATTTAGGTCGTCCTCCATCAAATCCCAGCTTCCAACGGGGCTTAATCCATCATAGGAATAATGATATAAATCAGGAGCACCAAAAGTGTGGAACATTTCATGGCAAAGAACACCTACATCAATTGCTGTTTGGAGCTGGAAATTATAGTTCCAAACTTTTTTACTATTAATATATACATTATATGTTGTAAGGAATGACATGTGCGGCCAGAGCAAATCTGCCCATGCCCCGGGCGCACCATAAATAATAAAGCATACATTATCTACATTTCCATCGCCATCCGAATCAATGTTTAAATCCGGCGGGATTTGTGAGCTGACTGCATTAACTGCATTTTTTAAAAGTGTATGTTCCCTGTTAGTTGCATCTGAAGTACTCGTGTATCCTATCGGATTCGTTACTGCATTATAAGGTTTATAATAGTTCCTGACATGCGAATCCTGGTAAGAAACTACTGTTGCTCCGGGTGTAGGATAAAAAGTTGAATTAATTGTCACAGAATTATATGAGACCTCCTGGTAATAACTTTTTAGGGATGAAGCCGAGGTCGAATTAAACAAATTATTATAAGTGCTTATAGCATCGGTGAACTCGGATTCATCCGAAAATCTTATGAAAATTACGATATTATTTATCGTACCTGAATGAGCAATCTGAATTCTGTCAGATTTACTTTTTGATTCTGATTTCCATGTAATATTCTTATGTTCATTAACTTTTTCATAAATTTTTTCAGGAGATATTTTGAGCCATTT
Source organism: Bacteroidota bacterium (assembly GCA_027371665.1). Classification (GTDB taxonomy): domain Bacteria; phylum Bacteroidota; class Ignavibacteria; order Kapaibacteriales; family UBA2268; genus DAHXMP01. Next base: position 12,031 of record DAHXMP010000268.1, read on the forward strand.
TGTTAGACCTAAAGTCCCGGGATTTACCTTTCCTACCATATAGCCGGTAGGTATCAAATCTCCATTTATTCTATCTGCATAAGAATAATAACCCGTTGACGAGTTCTGAATAATTGTATAACCATCCTTATCATGAAGCCAATTGTAATATTCATCCCCACTGGCAAAGCAGTGTATAACAGTGCCATCAGGCTGATGTATTGTCTGTGGAACAAATTTTAAATACGCCCCGCTCGTGATTTGGTAAAAAAACAGAAAAAGGATAAATGAAAAAAAATATATTATTCCTTTTCCATATATACGAGAATGTAAATTTGTTTTCACAAAAAGTCCTTTCTCATTTAGAGTAAGAATCAAATTATCACTCAGAAACTTAAACCCTCAATTTATGTCTTAAGGTAGTTTTATTTTGTTTAACGCAAAATTTTTTTATTTATTTGAAAATTTATATAATATTTGCATATATTTTTTAAATAATTAATCAAGTTAATAAGAAACTTAAAAATCATTCGTCTAAAAATCAAATAATTATTTTTTTGGAAAATGTAAATTAAAGAATAAGTTGAAAAAAGAGTTAAAGAAGAAAGTGGAGGTTATAGTCGAAAAATTATTAAATTTATTAAATATTTTTTATACAAAAGCATGAAAATTTTTTACCGCTTCTTATATTTATTGTTAATAATTTTTTTCCTGGGATTTCGGAACACATATTCTGTCTCATGGAATAAGGTAACAACTATACCCCCGCCTTATGACCAAAACTATTGGCTCGACATAAATTTTCTTAACTCTCAATACGGCTGGATATGTGGCTTCAACGGAATGGTTATAAGAACAACTGACGGTGGGCAAACATGGGCAGGTTCCTCCGTCCCATTTTTTAACCAGCTCGAAAGTATCCAATTTACTTCACTCAGTACCGGATATACCTCCGGCCCGCAAAAAATCTTTAAATCTATTGATGGAGGAGTTTCATGGACTGACATTACTCCACCAACTGCAATCGAAATATGGGGACTAAATTTTTATGATGATAATAACGGCTTGGCGGTTGGAGGCGGATGTATAGACCCCCAAGTCTTCTGGAAAACAACCGATGGTGGTTCAACCTGGACAGGATTCGTAGTTGACACTGTACCAAACAGCGGATTGACGCATGTAATAATGTACAACCCAAACGGATTGTGTTATGCCACCAGCAGCGGCAGGTTATGGAAAAGCCTCGACGGCGGTGTAACATGGAGCGTAATGTCTGTTTCGGGCCCTGACCTTTGGCAGGAATATATTTCAAACATTGGAAATTCCTTTCTTGTACCGTATGCAGGCTTAGATTGTTCGGGGCAGGGTAATAACGGAGGAATACACTTCACTACCGATGCCGGAGCCACATGGAATCATTATTCGACTGGCGTACCTATGTTCGGTACTTTCCTGACAGGCACAAAAGCAGGATGGGGTTGCGGTTACGATATGGCAGTCTATTATACATCTGATGCCGGTGTTACCTGGCAGTTGAAAAACTGCGGCATTGAAGAAGGAAAGAATATGGATTGTTTATGGTTCAGGAGCCCGAATGACGGGTGGGTTGTCGGAGAAGGCGTGTACCGCCTCGGTCCCGACTGGCAGACAGTAACAAAGCTGAATATGTCTTATGGGGATGTCTGCATTCCAGGTTCCAGGCTCGATACCGTATGGGTAAAAAACTATTCCTTCGACAATGCGGTTACGATTGCGACAAACCTGTATGGGATTAATTTCGAAGATTTTTCAATAGTATCACCAACAGGCAGTTTCCCGGTATCAGCCTGTGATTCTGAAATGATAATAATTCAATTCAATCCGAAGACGACAGGCTTTAAAGATGCTAAACTTGGAGTAAGTGCAATCGGTGGCAATAGTTTCATAATAGACTTAGTTGGTAATGCAATGCAGGCAACAACAAAGCCTGACGATACTTTATTAATTATTAATCCTGCATATTGCGGGATACCTGCTTCCGATTCAATAAGATGGACGACAAACAGTATTGATAATATTATTACCGATATACAAAAGGATTCCGGTGCAGTTGATATTACATTCGCTTCCTTACTTCCGCTTAATGTCTATGCTTCCGGGGTTTTTACGAATTTTACAGCAGTATTACCGGACACAGGATGGTTTACAACGCGTTTCAAAGTTATTCTCTTTCCTTGCCTTAAAGATACACTAATCACTGTACAGGCTTATGGTGTATCCCCAATTTTAAGTGCTGATGACAAGTTGTTTTTCAATGTAAATTGTTCCCTGGAAACTTTAGACACATTGCCTATTTACAATACGGGCAATTCTGAACTGATTATTTCAGGATACAATATAAACCAGTCCAATACAGTATTTTCATTTGAAGGCTGGGTTTCTGGCAGGGATTTCCCTATAACGATCAAGCCAGGTGAAGGGGACTCGATAATAATAAAATATTCACCTTCAATGTTTGGCTCTCATAATGCTGTGTTAAGTCTTATCAATAATGACTCTACTTACAAAAGAGGAAGGAAGAATCCTTTTTATATTGCGTTATCCGGAATAATCGTTTCAACAAATCTCTTTCCAAAAGACACTCTTATTGATTTAGGTAATATTTGTATTGGTGATTCTGCCGATTTTTCCATTACGATAGAAAATTTATGGAACATGACAGCTGCCCTGCAAAAACCTGTTTATAATAACAAAATTTATAAAATGTCATTAGCTGACAGTACATTTCCCATTCAATTAAGCCAAAATGATTCTATTATTTGCAGAATAAGATTTAAGCCCGATTCATCAGGACAATACCTGGACACAATAAATATAGGTTCAGCACCATGCAACCAGGACATCAAGATTGTAATTAAAGCAAATTGTGTTAGAAGTGAACTCTCATCCTTCCCGGTTTCAATCAATGAGATTCTTCAAACAGGAATACCATTAAAAAAGACTATAAAATTATATGCTGCAGGCAATATCAATCTAACGATAAAGAATATTTATCTTAAACCCGGAGATAATAACTGGACTATTAATTATTCTCCTAACCTTCCTTACAACATGAATCAGGGAGACAGTGCCATATTTGATATTGAAATAAATGCACTGAAAGATACAATTTTCAAAGGCAACATTTGCTTTCAGACAGAAAGCCTCTGCCCGTCAGAGCTTTGTATTCCTTTAAATTTGCTTAGTCACAGTATTTGGTTAACGACATCTATTGATTCTATAAATTTCGAAACCCAGAAATGCAGTTCTATTATGGTTTTTGATACTATTTCAATAACCAATAAGGGAATTTTTCCGGATACAATTGTTCAATTCGAGCTTGCACCTCAAGGAGGTCCCTTTAGCATTGTGAATCCACCAACCTTGCCACATATTATCGGTGAGGGAGTGAAGGAAGATTATATTATCGAATTTAATACAATAAATGAAGGAGATTTTAATGCAAATCTCATAATTGATTCAAAAAATCTGAAAGGTTTAGTAATAAAAGTTCCTATAAGTTCAGGATATCATACTGTTGTGACAAAACCTGATGATGTTACCTATGATTTCGGAAATGCTGAACCTTGCGATGATTCACTCTTTTATTATTTTACTTATACAAATACCGGAACGTTAACAGATTCATTGGTTATCCGGAAGCAAAACAATTTGCCGGGATTCGATATAAATCCTGGTAAATCATTTGTTATACCTGCCGGAGATAGTATTCAGATCGAATTAGCGGCTATTCCTTCTTTATTTGATTCAATTGGAAAATATACTGAGAATTATCTCGTAACAAGTAATGTATGTTCTTTCATCCACAATATTACAGCTTCAATAAACATAATAAGGCCCAGGCTGACGATTGAACCTCCCATACTCGATTTCGGTGAAGTATGGATTGATGATTCTCTTGTTGACTATATAAATGTAAAAAATACAAGCGGATTTATTAAAACAATTACCAGTATTAATTTAATCCCGGCATCATTACAATTTAAATCAAATATTAATTTACCTGTCAAAGTATTTCCTGATTCCACAATCAGAATTCCAATCACGTTCACAGCTAAAAATGAGGGTAATGATTCCTGCATAATTCAAATAATAGAAGAATCATCTTGTATTGATTCCACCTATATTAAATTGATGGCAAACGTACCTCCCGAAATATATAATACTGCTGTTAAAATAGGCAATTACAGGGGTGTACCGGGAGACACAATTAATATTGCCATGGAATTACTAAATGCTGTTCCGCGAATTAAGCCAACACATCTAGATTTTAAAATCACATACGATAAATACCTTATGTTCCCAATTAATGTGGAAGCAAAACTCAATAATGCATGGCAGAATGTTCAGTTTAATGATAATGGAGGAAGTATATCAGGCTCTCTCGATTCTGGTTATGCCGAAAACATTTTTCAAAATACCGGAAATATCCTTTACTTTGAAAATATCATTCTGAAATCATATCCCGATTCCACTACACTTGCAATAGCTGATTTTACACCTATTACAATTAAAAAAATAAACATCACAAAATATGACGGTTCGCTGAAGGTTGACAGCGTCTGTTCCGGGACAGGGGGATTCCATTTATTTCTCGCACCTGACCTGAAAACAAGCTTAAATAATCCTGTTATCTCAGCCGACAAACTGGTGATACTATCTCAGGAACCACGTGAGCAAACAGTTTTCTCCGAAATCAGAAATCTTATGGGAGATGTTGTTCTGAGAAATACGGATATAACATCAAAAATAAATCCTGAAATAGATATTGATATTTCTTCCCTGCCAAATGGTGTGTATTTCATTACATTAGTCTCCAACTATGGTTTGATGAAAAGATACAAGTTCTTAATCGTCAGGTAAAACTTTGTCTTAATGTTACTGAGTTACATAAACAAATCCGGCAAACCAATTTTTGCATTTAATTAATAATTCAAAAAATTTATAGGAATTTTCTTCTTATCAACACCTTATTACTTTTGACCCAAATAAAATAATTATTAAATATTATAATTTTGAAATCGTCAAATTTTTATTTATAATTTTAATTAAACGAAAACTATAATCGAGTATAAATGCACGATAAATATAATCCAAAAAATAAAGTCTATATAGAAACATACGGCTGCCAGATGAATTTCAGCGATACGGAAATTGTATCGGCAATATTATCAGAGTCTGGTTATTCAATTACCGATAATCCTGATACAGCCGATGTGATTTTGCTGAATACATGCTCCGTAAGAGATAATGCCGAAAGAAAAATTCACGAAAGATTGATTCATCTCAAAAGATATAAAAAGAAGAATAAACATCTCCTCCTTGGTATTATCGGTTGTATGGCAGAAAGACTGAGAACAAAATTTCTCGATGAAAAGCAGATTGTTGATTTTGTTGTTGGTCCAGATGAATACCGTAAGGTACCCCAATTAATTGAAAATGCTAACGAGGGAGAAAGAGGAATTGCCGTGAAACTCAGCCGGGTTGAAACTTACGACGATATCGTACCGTTAAGGACGAGCGGTTCGTTTGCCTGGCTTTCCATCATGCGTGGCTGTGATAAATTCTGTTCTTTTTGTGTCGTACCTTACACGCGGGGGCGGGAGCGCTCGAGAAGCCTCGAATCTCTATTAAAGGAAATTGAAAGGCTCAGGGGTGATGGCTTCAAAGAGATTATGGTTCTCGGACAGAATGTAAATAGCTATAAAGACCTGTCATCAGGTACCGATTTTGCGGATTTGCTTGCAGCCGCCGCAAAGACTGCACCCGGTATTCGTTTCAGGTATATGACATCGCACCCTGTGGATATGAGTGATAAATTAATCGAAACGATGGCCGAACATGATAATGTCTGCAAATTTATACATCTGCCTGTTCAGTCAGGCTCGGATAGAATATTGAAACTGATGAACCGGGGCTATACTGTAGAACATTATCTCGACAGGATAAAAAAAATTAAAGAACTTATGCCCGGCTGTTCCATTTCGACAGATATTATTGCCGGCTATCCAACCGAAACAGTTGAGGACCACAAGGCAACACTCGATATTTTGAGCGAAGTCGGCTATGACGGTGCCTTTATGTTTAAGTATTCTCCAAGAGAACATACAAAAGCATACAATCAAAATGACGATGTCCCCGATGAAGAAAAGACTCGACGCCTTAATGAGATAATAGAACTGCAACACAAAATCTCTGGAAAATTAAATAAAGCTGAAATAGGAAAAATCCACCCGGTTATAGTTGAATCAATGAGTAAGAAAAGCAAACTCGATTGGCAGGGAAGAACAGATACGAATAAGGTTGTTGTTTTTCCAGCATATCATGGAATAAAGGAAGGGGACACTGTCAGTGTAAAAATAGAGAGAAGTACATCAGCTACATTGTTTGGTAAAGTAGTATAAAAGCCAAGTTTGAGTTAATCAATTTGTTAATTCTTAATAAGTTCTTCTATGATTTCATCCAATACCGAAAAAACGGCTTCCCATGTATGATTTGCTTTTACATAAGCTCTTGCATTTGAGCCGATATGTGCTCTAAGGTTCTCATCTTCCAATAAAGTATTTGCATATTGAATAAAATCATTGTTATTATTTGCTATAAAACCGTTAGCTCCGTTTTGAATGTCAATTCCCCTTGCACCGCTTTTGGTAGTTACTACAGAACATCCGCAAGCCATTGCCTCCATAATCTTATTCTGAATGCCTGAACCACCTTCATGAGGATGAAGAAATACAGAGGCATTTTGATAATATGGAATAATGTCTTTAACGTTAGAATGAATCTCAATACTTTCACTTTTACATTTTAAAATTTCTTTGTGAGGATTCGCTCCGGCAATAATTAACCTGGCATCAGGATTCTTTTTTTTGATTCCCGGGAAAATATCATTTACAATTTTTTTTACCATCAGCACATTAACCCAGAAATCAAGCTTACCTGTAAACAACAATGTGCTTTTAAGATTTTTTTCTGTAGAAGGTACATACTTATCTGTATCAACACCGTTCGTGAGTAGCCTAATATCGGCTTTGGGATTCAGAGATTTCATAATTTTAACATCTTCGTTCGTAACGAGAGTTGTTATATCGAAAAAACGAGTTATTCCTGCTTCATACTTTTTCATTTTATGCGTTTCATAAAAGCGAATTGTTTTTTCACGTAAATTTTTGGTTGCCTGATATGTTCTTCCCTGGTAAAGCGTTCTGCAATCTTCGGCTAAAAGTATTTTTTTACAGTTGAAATTTTTAACATATTCGGCAGTCCTCAGAAAAAAGCTGATGACAAGGTCAATTCGATTTTCTGAAGTTATTTGTTCGACTTTTTTCCCAAACTTTCCGTTTCTGAAATAATTTATTTCAAGTGGTTTCCCAAGGGGAGAAAAAAAGCCTGCAGATAAATATGCCTTTGCTTTATTAATTTGAAAAGCAAAAGATTCGACATTTATTTTTCTCAATTCATTAATATAATCTTCTTTAATTTCCAAACCTCTGTCAAAGCTGACAAGATATACCTTGTTTTTTTTTGCAAGATGTTTGATAATATTATAAGACTTAATTCTGTCACCTCCAATTAAAGGATATGGAAAGTGTGCAGTCGTAAATAATATGTTTAATCCTTTAGTTGACATCTAATTTTAAAAACTATTTAAAACAATTCTTTTTTTAATCAGCCTGAAAATCGAGGAAGGCTGTAACAAAATACTTACAGATAAGAAACATTCGTGAGTGCAGAGGCAATTGCTATACTGAATTTCTTCCCTGATTTGCTTAGCACGGTGGCTGTTCCAAAGTTCAGGCAGATTATAATCAAAATCGCGGACATTTCCGAAAGACACATCGAGCGATTCGCAGGGCCTGACTTCACCATCGTTAAAAATCACTCCTGCAAGGCTCCCTGCGGCACAACAGCCTCCTTTACGTTTGGATTCGGAAATTTCAGTTATAATATCTCTTCTTAAAGAATTTTTTGCAGTCAGCCACTTTCCAATACTATGTCCCCTATCCCCGACGAATCTATTATTTTTAATTCTTAGGTTTATGACATCATTCGCTTTTTTATATGATTCAAGCTCATTATTTCCGGCAATAACTTCAGAACCTGAACCTCTCACTATATTCACCATCCACTCACCATCGGGAAGAAGAATTTCAACCAGTTTCGATAAATCTTCAATCTCAAGATAATTATTCCGCGAAATAGTTGTTATCAATGAAATATCTAATTGATGGTGTTTTTTCCTTAACTCTCGTAAAATGCGAATTGTTTTTACGGCATTCAAATAAGCATCGCTATTCCTTCTTATCCTGTTGTGTGTATATTCCAAACCGTCGAGGGATACGTCAATCCTAAAAGGAGTGTCCCTGTGTTCTGAAAGAATATTAACTGCTTTCCTTCTTATTAAATCGGAATCGAAGCCGGAAGTCGGTATATCGAGCCTTTTTATTTTTGAATTTTTGATAAATACTCTGATAATATCTTCCAAATCATCCCTCATAAAAGCTTCTCCTCCTGTAACAGAAAGGAAATTTATTCTGGAAATAGACTTTGAAAGCTTTTCGTATTCATCGAATGTAAGAAATTTATTTGTGATATTCTTTTTCTTCCAGTCTTTTGTGTACCAGCAGTGGAGACAATTGTTAGGGCATTTGTCGCTGACGAATAAAATAATATAAGGAGGTGTCCTTAGAATGCCCGATAATAGATTTGTTGCTTTTGTATTTAAAAAATTTCTCATCGTGTTTTAATAATTAAATCGGAAACAAACTCAGGCATAAGTTTAAAAAAGATATATTTCATTTTGTTTAAAATTCCGGGTATAATTATATGTTTACCCTTGAATAATTTTTTTAAAGCATATTTTGCAACGAAATCAGGTGAATTTTTTCCTGATTCATTTTGGTAACTTACACCTGCCGCAGAATCAAAATTCGTATGAGTCTTGCCGGGGCAAAGTATGCTTACATTAATTTTTGTTCCCCGATATTCAAACTCCAGTGATTTTGAAAGAGACAATACAAAAGATTTAGTTGCAGCATAAACAGCCCATCCGGAGCTTTTCCTGAAAGCGAGAGTCGAAGAAACATTTATAATATTTAATTTATTTTTTTCATTTAATCTGCAAATGATGAGTTTGGATAACATTGTAACAGCAATCGTATTAAGATTAATTATTTCTATTTCTTTTGTTAGGTCTGTAAACGAAAAATTTCCATGAACACCGGCACCTGCATTGTTGATTAACAAATCAGGATAGATTGAATTA
>DAHXMP010000283.1 GCA_027371665.1 Bacteroidota bacterium
CTGTTATTAACGGTACGGCTCAACATGTCTGCCTGATGTGTGTTGACACAAAAGACACAGTAATTATTAGGGATGGAGTTCCTAAAGATACTACTATTTGTACGCACAAGATTGCTTTCCCGCCGGAACAGGAAGGATATATCAGGAAAGACAGGAGAGTTTATCAAAATCAATACCAGCTTGGTTTGAAAACTTTCAAAAACTGGAATATCGAAGAAGATATCAATGAAGATGATTCACGATATAATGCAATGGCATCCGGTGTTCGTGACGGTGATAACGGCGACGGTGATAAACGATTTATGATGTCAACCGGCCCGTTCACTTTTCTGCCGGGGGATACCGTCCGCGTTGTTGTCGGTATGATATTAGCAAGTCCTGCCGTTCAAAAGGATGCCGACGGTACAACTGCAGATGCTGCAGAATTAGTCCGGAAAGATGAATTTGCACAAAGTGTTTATGATAATAATTTTAAAGCACCTATTCCTCCAAATAATCCGAATTTTACAGGATGGCAGCCTTTAAACAACGGTGTGAAAGTTACGTGGGATAGTAGTGCCGAAGATACTTATGACCCGGTTGAGGGAGGCCTGGGATTTTTAGGATATAGATTATATCGTGCCCGTAGAACTGACCTCGACACCTTTAATGTTGACCAGATACAGCCTACACTTGAGCATAATAAAGGAGAAGGGCCATTAGGCTGGAAAGAAATTTATAATTGGCAGATACCAACTCCTTTTTATAAATCTTATTTAAAGGTTGGCAATGACCAAACTAATCCGTTATCGCCTTATATTGATTCAATGAGGATAGTTGGACCAAATATAGTTAATGGATCGATTGATAAAAATTCGATTAAAGTTATGAGAATTGGCAAGGGAATGATGCTTGCAGGGCCGGAATCCTGGGTCATGAAATTTTTAGCACCCCTGACCAATGGTTACGATTATCCTGTTATAATGGGAATTGATACGGCATCCCTGGCAAAGCCATGGGGAACTTTTTATGCCGCTCATTCAAATACAGGAGATTTCCCATTGTTTTATAATCCCTTTAATCCGCAAAGCAATTCAAATTACTTATTAAATAACGCCTGTATTGGTACTGTAACAATAAGCAACGGAATTGTGCCATATAATCCTTTGATTAGCAGGAAACAATCAATTGTAATTAATGATACTTCAAATATCCCAGATATAAACCAGGATACGGTCTATTTGAAAAACACATTAAGAACGGTTAATGTTAATGGCACAAACAGCTTCGTGATTGACAGGATGGTGCCTTACGATATTAATTTAGCAATGAAAGACACAACACATCTTCAGAATGTTCTCGACTCTGTCTATAAATATATTCAGACAAGATCAGCCAGTGTGAAATTCCCCAATTTTGAAAGTACTCAGCAAGCAAGAAGCCAGGTAATTATACCATATATGGATTCAATTACTAATCATAGAACATTTATTGATGTTGGGGATGATAACCATGATGGTACAATTGATTTCGATGATGACCCAACAAAAACAGAAAAATTAATTAATAATGTTGACTATTATTATAAATTGAGGCCTTATGACGAAGGTGATTACAGCCAGGCTACCGAAATGAAATTAAATGATGGTACATCTACAAGCAAAAGTGTAGTTCAAACCTTCCCATTGGCTCAAGCAGCAATGAAACCGGTCAATTTTTCGGTTACATTCGCTGATACAAATAAGTTAGGAGGATTATATAATTTCAGGTTGTTTGCAATTGACCCGGATAGAGTGTCACAAATGTTCTCAGGTCACCAGTTTGAGCTTGATTTTATTCCTAGTTGGTCTGATCAAAATGTTACGTTTTATAATAATGGGAATCCCCTTACGAAAGAATTTGGTCTTTATATGAGGGAACTGGTTTTAAAAGATTTGACAACCGGTAAAACGTTATTTAACGGTAACACTTTTTTTGAACAAACTCCTTGTCAAACCCTTTACAGATTCCTGCCGACAGAAGATGCAGCTTCGATTGTAGGTACTGACCAGGCAATTGATACGACTAATTTGAGAGGAGACCCTGTCAAAATAACTATGGGTGTGCCTTACGACAGCAGTAAGGTTATCCGTTATGGAACATTTACATCAGGTGATTTTAAACAAGGCGGATTTTGCTATACTCCATTAATGGACCAAGATGCTTATGGAATCCTTGGTTTTTCATTTGACTTTACATTAATGCAGGAGGGTGGCAGATACAGACCGGATTCTACATCGAAAATCATTTCCGGAAGTGCTTCCACACCAATAACATTTATAACTGATCAGCCGAGTACGGTACATCAGACTGATAAAGTACTTACAACTCAGCAATTAGGGTTTACTACTATGTTTCATCAATTTGTCGGATACCCGGATGGTTCATATAATTTCCTTCCTTACGGACAACCAACTTATGGAAGTTTTAATAACGGACCGGCAGATTATGTAGTTGAGTTTCTTCCCGGAGGAAATGAAACAATGAATCTATCGTGGGAGAACGGCAATAAGACTAAGACTTTTGTTGTGCCTTATTTAAATGTTAAGGTCTCTAATACAATAACATACAACAGACCGGGACCTAATAACCAGGAGGTTACCGTTAGTTATCCCGGGGATGTCCCTCATTTAAATATTGATATGGATACTTTAGTCACGCCGCAGAGATATTATCCGGACCCAAGGAATCTCGGGGGTAATTATAACGACTTTATCGGGAAATACAATCTTTCTGCATACGGCTTTGTTGATGCCCGAAGTGCTACTGGCTACCTGAAGATTTCAAGGGCTAGTGCATATCCGGCCGATGGTCCGAGAGCAGGTATTACGAAGACATTCCTCGGCACACAAGGCAGATACTATTTGACCGGTTATTCGCAGGACGGACAGGATACTGTTGATTTTGCAAATGTCTTCCAGATGTCCGGATGTTTCTTTGCACTTGATTATGCAAGGAAGGAAAGAAGATGGGCATCCGTTGACTGGACGCTTGATTCTGCAGCAAAAGCAACCTATGGCCCTGATTTCCAGCCCGGAGACAAGGCTTTATTAAGAACTTCAGGGGGAGTGTTAGGATTACCCTTACCCGGGGCTAAAGTACAATTTATAATCGATTCGACAGTTCCCCCTCTAAGTGAATATAACGATGATTTACTCAACCAGATAAACGTTGTTCCAAATCCATTTTATATTTCACATGAAGGCATGCAATCACCTTATGATGAGAAGATTTATTTTACAAGGTTGCCAAAAACATGCAATATTGATATTTATACTGTTGCAGGAGACCTTGTTGTTTCTATACATCATGATGAATACAGTTCACCCGAACCTGACAAAGAAGGTGTAGAAATCTGGAATTTATTGTCGAGAAATAATCAAAGAGTGGAAAGCCAGACACTCGTAGCTATGATTACAACTCCAAACGGAGCTCAGACAATAAAGAAATTTGCGGTAATTGTTGGTGGATTTAGAATTGTACCACAACAATAAAATTATTTCAATAATACGAGAAGTTATAAATTGGAGCAATACAATATGAAAAAATATCTTAAAATAGTTTTAATAGCTCTTATAATAATCCTTGAGTACAATTTCAGTTATTGTGTTACTGATATATCAGGCCCATCAAAAGGAGAATTCGTAAAAGTTGGTGCCGCAGGAGCGCAATTTCTAAAAATCGGGATTGGAGGAAGGGCAAATGCTATGGGCGGTGCTTACGTTGCCGTTGCAAACGATTTAACATCATTATTTTGGAATCCCGCAGGGTTGGCTGATGTTAAGGCTTATGCAGCAGATTTCTCTTATACACAATGGTTTGCCGGATTCGGTCAGAGTTTTGGGGCTTTATCAATACCGTTAGGTGAGAATTTTATAACTGCTATTAGTGCCACATCTTTCAACAGTGGGGATATGACAATTACTACAGTTGAAAGGCCTGAAGGTGCCGGTGTTTTCACTGTTAATGATGTTGCAATAGGTGCAACTATTGCCGGTTATTTAACTGACCAGTTTTCCTTTGGTGCAACTTTTAAATACATTAACAGTGGTATTTCTAATCTAAGAAGCAGTGGAATTGCTTTCGATGTCGGTACTATGTACAACACTGGCATACAAGGTATCAAACTCGGATTTTCTTTGCATAATCTGGGTACACAACAACAATATTCAGGACAGGATTTGCAATCAACCAAGAAAATATTCGAATCTCTCAATGCAGCACCACTTGATGTTCAGTATTTATCATCAGCGTACTCAATTCCCCTTATTTTCAGAGCGGGTGCAACGACGGATATAATTAGTGATGAAAGCAACCGTTTATTAGCAGCCGTTGATTTTATTACTTTATCCGATATACCTGCTGAATTTGCCATTGGAGCTGAATATACATGGAACAACCTTCTTGCAATAAGAGGTGGTTATGTATTTGGACAAGACCAATTCGGTATATCCGGTGGAATTGGTAT
>DAHXMP010000311.1 GCA_027371665.1 Bacteroidota bacterium
AAGATGTTTATATGGATGAAAAAATCGAGCATTATATCCTCGATATTGTTTTTGCAACACGTGAACCGAAAGAATTTAAACTCGAAAGGCTCGGGCAAATGATTTCTTACGGAGCATCCCCCAGGGGCTCTATATACCTCGCAATGGCTGCCAAAGCATATGCCTTCATCAAGCGTCGCGGCTACGTTATTCCTGAGGATATACGTGCCGTTTGCCTCGATGTTTTGCGTCACAGAATCGGCTTGACTTATGAAGCTGAAGCAGAAAATATGACTACGGAAGATATTATTAATGAAATTTTGAATTCGGTCGAAGTTCCCTAAAATTTATTAAATTTATGTTATGGAAGCTACAGAGCTAATAAAAAAAGTAAGGAAAATCGAAATAAGGACGAGAGGGCTTTCCAAACAGCTTTTTTCGGGAGAATACCACAGCGTCTTCAAAGGCAGGGGCATGGCTTTCACGGAGGTCAGGGAATACCAGTACGGCGATGACATCAGGTCAATTGACTGGAACGTTACCGCCCGGTTGAACCATCCCTTCGTCAAAATTTTCGAGGAAGAAAGAGAGCTTACGGTCATCCTTCTCGTTGACGTGAGTGCTTCGGGTAATTTCGGGACAAAAACGCAGTTTAAAAAAGATTTGGTGACAGAATTGTGTGCCGTACTCGCGTTTTCGGCGATTCAGAACAACGACAAAATCGGCGTAATATTTTTCAGCGATAAAATCGAAAAATTTATTCCACCGAAAAAAGGCAGGACGCATATTCTAAGAATTATAAGCGAGCTTATCGAATTTAAGCCTCAGAATACAAAAACAGACATAGCACAGGCATTGCGTTATTTAATTAATGTCATAAAAAAGAGAAGCATAGTATTTGTGATTTCCGATTTTTTTTCTCGAAATTTTGAAGAGCCTTTAAAAATCTCCAGCAAAAAGCACGACACGATAGCGATGCAGATATATGATTTGAGAGAAACCGAATTACCGGATATAGGTTTGGTATATGCACAGGATGCCGAGACAGGGGAACAAAAATGGCTCGATACATCGAGCAGGTCATTAAGAAACAATTACAGCAAATGGTGGAATGAAAGGCAATCGGGAATTGACGAGCTATTTGCAAAGAATAACGTCGACATGGTCAGGATAAGAACGGATGAATCTTACATAAAACCCCTGATGAACTTTTTCAGGACGAGGGAAAGAAGAAGATAATTTGTCTCATATTTGATAGATAAGAGCATGAAAACAAAAATTTTTACTTTGTTATCTTTCATTATTGCAGGCTTAGCAGGTGCTGTACTGCTATTGCTATGTTATGGCCATGTCAGCCAAAAAATTGCTTCAACATCATCATCCGGTGAATTGTCTGCAGAAGGCGTTGACGAATGGAACCTAATGCGACTGAGAGACCCCAAGACAGGAAAAATACCCGACCATATAAGGCAGAAAGAGCTTTACTTTGCATCCCAACTACCCGGAGCTTTGAATAATCTTCACTCCAAATACGATTATATTTTAAGCGACAGGTGGACGAGAAGAGGGCCGACTAACATCGGCGGCAGGACACGGGCATTGGGTGTAGACATAAAGAACGAAAATATAATTCTTGCCGGTGGAGTTTCAGGCGGTATGTGGCGTTCCACAGATGGAGGAGCGAGTTGGGTCAAGACGACGAGTCCCCAAACGATTTCAACCGTAACTTGTTTAGTTCAGGACACACGTTCCGGCAAAGAAAACACATGGTATTTCGGTACAGGAGAAGCTTATGGAAATTCTTCGGGTATCAGTGGCGACGGTGTGTATAAATCCACGGATGACGGTGCATCATGGTTTCCACTGACAAGTACGGTTTCTGCACCCAACTACTGGCAAAGCCAATTCGACTATATCTGGAATATAGTAATTGACCCGACTATTACGGATGAGGATGTAATTATCGCAGCTACAGCACTTGGGGGCATTTACCGCAGTACGGACGGAGGTACGAACTGGAGTGCTGTGCTCGGTGGATTCGGTAACAGCTACAGCTATTTTAGCGATATTGCAATATCTCCCAAAGGAGTTTATTATGCTACTATGAGCCAGCAAGCTGCGGGCAATGCCACATCTGCCGTAAAGGGTATTTACCGCTCGACAAACGGAACAGACTGGGCTAATATTACTCCAACATCGGGATTTCCTCAGAATTACAGCAGAATAGTAATAGGAATTTCTCCTTCCGATGAAAACCAGGTCTATTTTCTTGCAGTAACACCCGGAAGCGGTAAACTAACTTATGATATGAAAGGCGACAGCCTTTGGGACAGCTTTTATAAATATACTTATTTATATGGAAACGGAGCAGGTGTAGGGGGAAAGTGGGAAGACCGTTCACAAAATCTGCCTAAGCCCGATAACCTCAGGGGGCAGTTCAATCCGCAAGGTTCTTATAATCTTGTCGTCAAAGTCATGCCCGATAATCCCGATATTGTCTTTATCGGTGGAACAAATTTATACCGTTCAACAGACGGATTTGCAACATCAGGCAATACATCTTGGATTGGCGGCTATGATTTTAATTATGTGGGAAAAGGATATGCCGTCTATCCCAACCAACATCCTGACCAACATGCAATTGAGTTTCTTCCGTCAGATGAGCATGTAATGTTTACAGGCAGTGACGGAGGAGTTGCAAAAACTCAGAATGACATGGCTGACACCGTACAATGGACTTCGTTAAACAATGGATATTATACGACACAATTTTATTCTGTTGCCCTTGACCACGGAGTAGGCGGTGACCATAAAATAGTCGGCGGATTACAGGATAATGAAACTTTGTTTACTAATACGGATGATTTAAATACAGGATGGACTGACCTTAGTATGGGAGACGGCTTGGGCTGTGCAATTGCAAATAACGGCAGTTTTTATATTACCTCACAAAATTCATTGTACCAGCCAAACATAATCATGTGGAAATTAAAAGTGAACGAGGCTGACGGCAGTATTATAACGAAAACGCGAATAGACCCCATCGGTGGTAAGGATTTTATATGGATGGCACCGTTTCAACTCGACCCAAATAATAATAATATCTTATATCTCGGCGGAGGCAGGATTATTTGGAGAAATAACGATTTATCCTCGATTCCGGATGTCAACTCAAACGATTCCATTTCAACGGGATGGGACAGTTTGTCAAACTCGAGAGTAGATACCACAATAACCGCTTTGCAGGTGTCAAAAAATCCTGCAAACATACTTTATTACGGCACCTGTAAAGGGAGAGTTTTTAAAATTTTGAATGCCAATACAGATAATCCTCAGGCTGTAGAAATCACAGGCACACATTTTCCCTTAAATGCTTATGTGAGCAGTATTGCTATTGACCCCTTTGATGCAAATAAAGTAATAGTTTCATTCTCGAATTACAATGTCGAAAGCATATATTACACTACAGACGGCGGTACAAGTTGGGCTCCAATTTCAGGAAATCTCGAAGAATATCCCGGCGGAGGAGGAAGCGGTCCCGGGGTTTTATGGGTTGAAATTTTACAGGTAGGTTCAAATAATATGTATTTTGCAGGTACAACCACCGGAATATACTCGACTGCATATCTGGACGGAAGTTATACGGTATGGCAGCAGGAAGGAGCTAATTCAACAGGTAATACAGTAGTTGATATGCTGGATTCACGTTCAACTGACGGGGTGATTGTTGCAGGCACTCACGGAGCGGGTGTTTTTAGTGCAAATATTAATTCCATACCTATTAATCCGGAGGCTCCTGTTTTAGTTTCTCCTTTTGATAATCAAAGGGGAATCAAATTAAATACTGATTTGACATGGGATCCTGTTGGTGATGCTGTTTTTTATAAAGTTCAGATTGCCGATGAACCCGGTTTTGTAAACATTTATTATGAAAAGGACGGCATTACCGGCACAACCATAACAACTCCCGACTTGGAGCAGGGAAAGATCAAATATTATTGGCGTGTGCTTGCAAGAAATTCCGGAGGTCCGGGCAATTATTCCGATGTATGGACATTTACAACCGCACTTCTGCCTCCGGTTTTGATTTTCCCGGCAAACCTTGAAGATTCACTCCCATATGATGTTAATCTCCAATGGGCTAATGTTGATGGGGCGGATTCGTATCATTTGCAGATTTCCGAATCATTTTTGTTTTCTAACCTGATACTTGATACAAACGGTATAATGTCTAACACATATGAATTGAAAAATTTAAAACCCGACAAAAAATATTACTGGAGATTGAGCTCGTTTGATTCTGATGGTGAAGGAACATTCAGCAAGGCATGGTATTTCAGGACAGCTCCACTGACAGCCGTTAAAGAGTCAAATGAATATGATTTTAATTTAGGGCAAAATTATCCAAATCCTTTCAGCACCATAACGGCTGTTCAATTCAGTTTAAACAGAAAATCAAACGTTAAATTAATTATTTATGATTATCTGGGTAATCAGGTAAAGATTGTAATTGATAAACAGTTAGGCAGCGGCAGTTATAATATAAATATTGATTCCAAAGGATTAAATACCGGGAAATATTTTTATAAACTAATTTCCGGAAAGCATGAAGAAACTAAATCAATGGTTGTTATCAGATGATGTATGATTTTTAAAGAAGAGAATAGATGAAGATTAGATGTGGTGTTTTAATAACTATTGTTCTGGTATTAGTAGTATTTAATTATATATCTTATGCTCAGAATGTCAGTGTCAGGGCTGTGGCTGATACAAATAATGTATTAATAGGCGACCAGATAAAGCTTATACTCGAAGCCAGGTCAGACAAAAAGACAAATATAATTCTGCCTGCAATGCCAGATTCTATTGGGAAATTAGAAATTTTGAGCAGGTCGAAAATTGATACATTAGACTCCGGCAAAGTATATTCACTGAAACAAAGTTTTGTAATTACATCATTTGACAGTGGTACATTTGCTATTCCTCCTTTTGTTGTTATGTATGCAAAAACCGGCATGAACCAATTATATGCGGTTCAAACCGATACAATGTATTTTAGATTTAATTACGTACCTGTTGATACATCGAAAGCAATTAAGGACATTAAGCCGCCCCTCGCAGAAGGATGGTCAATTCTTGAATATCTACCGTATATTCTCATCGGTATAGGCATTATTGCTCTTGCTTTGCTCGGTTATTTCCTATGGAAAAAATTCAGGAAGGAAAAAGAGCCTGCTCCGGAATATGACCCGAAAATACCTCCACATGTTATTGCTTTGGCGGCTTTAAAGCAGTTGGACGACGAAAAGCTCTGGCAGAAAGGCAAGGTTAAGCTTTACCATATTCAGTTAACTGAAATAATAAGGACATACATCGAAAGAAGGTTCAAAATATCTGCCCTCGAAATGATAACATCCGAAATAATTCAGGAATTGGAAGAAAAGCATGTCGAAACTGAATTAGTTATGAACATGAAAAAAGTATTCGAAAAGGCGGATTTGGTAAAATTTGCCAAGCATGAGCCTCTGCCGGATGAAAACACTTCTTCGATGACATTAGCCGTTGATTTTGTGAACCGAACAATACTTATTGTCGAGGAAGAGAATAAAACCGATGATGATGGAGGAGAAGTAAAATGAAAGATATAGTATTTTCGAATCCTGATTTTCTTTACCTGCTTATAATAATGCCTTTATTAATTGCTTATTATATATTTAGGCATAAGAATAACAAACCATCTCTTATTATTTCTACTGATGAAGGTTTTAAAAAATTAAGACCATCACTAAGAGTGAGATTAAGACACCTTTCATTTGTAATCCGGATGATAATTTTATCGTTGTTAATCATTATTCTGGCACGTCCCCAGTCAAGTTCAAGCCATCGGAATGTTTCAACGGAAGGGATTGATATTGTAATCGCCCTCGATATATCAACTTCAATGCTGTCAGAAGATTTCCATCCAAACAGGGTAGAAGCTGCAAAGAAAACCGCTATGGAGTTTATAGATAATCGCCCAAACGACAGAATCGGTTTGGTTGTGTTCGCCGGAGAAAGCTTTACGCAATGTCCTGTAACAATAGACCATGATGTACTTAAAAACCTGTTTAAAAATATTAAATGCGGAATGATAACAGATGGCACTGCTATCGGGAACGGGCTTGCAACAGCTATTAACAGGCTGAAAGACAGCAAGGCAAAAAGCAAGGTAATAATTTTACTGACAGACGGGGTTAACAATACCGGTTTCATTGCTCCTCTCACAGCAGCTGAAATTGCCAAGACTTTCGGAATAAGGGTTTATACAATTGGTATCGGTACAAGGGGATATGCACCCTATCCATTTCAGACACCATTCGGTATCCAGTATCAAAATATTCCTGTGGAAATTGATGAAGGATTACTCAGGCAGATTGCTCAAATAACTGACGGAAAGTACTTCCGAGCAACCGGGAATAAAGCACTTGAAAATATATACTCTGATATTGATAAACTCGAAAAAACAAGGATTGATGTAACGGTTTACAGCAGGAGGACTGAAGAGTTTCTCCCTTATGCAATAGCTGCCGGGATATTGTTTATATTTGAATTGTTATTAAGATTTTTCTATTTCAGAAACATTCCCTGATTTTTATAGCTATAAGTTTCTTGAATATTCTTCCAGGTATTTTTTTTCATTAAGTGAAAGAGATTCCTTGCCGTATTCATTAATTTTATCGAGAATCGAATTAAGCTTATCCTCGGTGAATACTATATCTTCAAAAGAAGAAGTATCTTCTTTAAGGCTTCTGTTCAGTCTTTTCAACCCGTTTTGCTGAATGAGGGCAAGTGTTAATTCTTCAGGCTTTGGAATTTCAATATTATTTTTCTCCAGGTGTTTCATTAAAATTTTCTTAGATAATTTTACCTGCATATAAGTCAATGAGCCGAAAAAATTCCTGACAGTGCCAGTAAAGAACCTGTAATCAAATATGTGCTGTTTTGCAAAACAAGGGAATGTATAAGTACTGATGTTCCCCAAAGTAAAAAAATCATTAATATAAATACCGAGGTTCTTAAAGCTTTAAAGAGCCATATATAAGTTTTTTTTCCTTTGGTTATGTAAGCGAATATTGTTGCAACAAAAAAAGAAACACCTTCCATACCGCTGAATGTATATGTGTTTTTCCAGAAAACAAGTGTCAAAGCCGTACCCTGGACAACTGTAATTAAAAACAACATAGCAGCGAAAAAAGGCTTGCTGAGAATTTCCTCTATTTTTGGAGCAAATATGAAAAATGTAGTTAAGAAAAGCATCAGGCTTACGGGTGAACTCTGAACAAATGGGAAAGTAAGCAATCTCCATATTTCCATTCTCCCGAGGACAAGCGATGGCTGCAGTGCAAGGGCTAAAGTTAGCTTCCCACCCGATATTATATCGGCAAAATATATAACGGTTGAAATAAAAATTAAACCGAAGGAAACCGATTTTATGTAATGTCTTCCAGCCATTTATTTTAAAGAATCAATTAATTCATCAACTTTACTAATGTTGACGTTCTCATAATAATCTTCATTTATGGCAATCATGGGTGAACCGCCGCAAGCTCCCATGCACTCCACTTCTTCGAGAGAAAACTTTCCGTCCTCGGTTTTTTCATTATGGCCTATATTTAGTTTTTTGCTAACATGGGCATAAATATCTTCTCCACCGGATAGCATGCAAGAAACATTTGTGCAGACCTGCAAATGGTATTTCCCCATAGGTTTTTTGAAATACATTGTATAAAAACTTGCTACGCCGTGGACATGTGAATAGGGGAGATTCAGCAAATCAGCAATGTACTGCTTAACTTCATCTGAAATCCAACCGAATTTTTTTTGGGCGAGCCACAACACATCCATTATTGCAGATTTCACCTGGGGATACTTTGATTTGATTTTTTCAATATCTGATAATTCTTCTTTGTTAAATTCAATTTTCATGCTATTACCGTTATCAATACATCCTTAAAAGAAAAATACAAAACTAAAGAAAATAAAAATCATTTATAACTTAGATATAAAATTTTATTTATTGTGTTTTCTAACCCTTTTCACAAACACTTTGACAGACAGCCAATGCTTAAGAGCGATTAAAAGTTTATGAGTAGCGGCAACGTGTATTTTTTTCTTAAAAATATTATACTCGTTAAGTTCGATTTTTTCAAGAAGCCTGTAATAGATCGCATCCATAATTTCTGCGGCAGTTATTGTTATTCTTTCATCAGGCCTGAGGCTCGTTCTTGCTTTATGAAAATAATCCCTGACTCGCTGAACCTGGAAACGCATCAATTCGATGAAATTATCGTTATAAACTTCATCAATGAGGTCGGCTTCCGAATAACCGAATTTCTTCAGGTCTTCTTCAGGCAGGTATATATATCCTCTGTCTTTATCTGATTTAATATCCCTTAATATATTTGTAAGCTGAAGTGCATATCCGAGATTAACGGCATAATTTTTTGTCTCTTCGTATTTATGCCCGAAAATTTCAATACTGATTAAACCTACAATACTTGCAACACCATAGCAGTAATCCTTAAGTTCTTCGAATGTACGGTAACGGTTTTTTACGAGGTCTGTCCTGCAGCCGTCAATCAAAGTCAGAAAATATTGTTTCGGAATTGAAAATCTTCTGATTACTGCAACAAAAGGCATAATCAGCGGATTTGATGATTTTCCTTCATAAATATTTTCGATTTCTTTTTCCCACCAGTCGAGCCTTCTTTTTTTATGCTCTATTTCCGCGATATTGTTCGAAGGAGTTCTGTCAACAATATCGTCAATATAACTGCAAAAGGCATAAATCGAATTCATCGCCCTTTTTTCTTCAGTCGGGAGAATCGAAAATGAATAATAAAAATTAGACCTCTCAACCGGCGGTGGCTCAACGTTCTCGTAATTCGCAAGTTCAATATGTGAAATTGTGTTAATCATCTCCGAATGCCGTTTTTAAATACAATTTTAAAAAAAATATTTATATAATCAGTTTTATATAGCCTTGGCCTTAAAGTTAAAATCCCGGTTCCTGTTTGCCTTAATTTTTTCATTATCTTCAACCCTCCTTCGATTGTCGAGGAAATCTCCAAACGAAGCCCGGTATTCTTTAGGTACTTTACTAATCCTTTGCCAAATAAAAAATATGCTTCAGTTAAGTTATATAATTCATCTAAACAATCTTTAAATATAACAGAATTTTTTTCATCCTGCAAATTGCCTTTATTAAGCCCGTATTTATCAAGCAATTCAGCAGGCATATAAAGGCGGTTATTTCTTGAATCTACCGACAAATCCTGCCAGAAATTTACAAGCTGTAACCCAGTGCATATACTATCGGAATATTTTGCCGTTTCTTCATCATATAAGCCAAAAAGCCTCAAAACAAGCTCACCAACGGGATTTGCAGAATAAGAACAATAATCCTCGATTTCTGCAAAATTCTTCGGCTGAATAAAATTAACATCGCGTCTAAATGCTATGAGCAATTTTGAAAAAGGTTCCTTCGGGATTGTTTTATTTTTCATTGTATCATTCAAAGCTAAGAAAACAGGATTTCCTTTACCGGATGATTGAAAAAACTCATCATATAATAACTTTTCAAATTCACTCAGAGCCTCTAACTGCATTTCTTTGCCTATCGAAGATTGCTCATCTCCAAAATCATCTGCTACTCTTGCAAAAGCATAAATACAGTAAAAATATTTTCTCAGTTTTCTGGGAATCAGGAACGAGCCGACAGGAAAATTCTCATAATGTGCTTTTGTTATTGACTTACAAAAATCATAAGCCTCCTCAACGGAAGACGCATTATAAATACCCCCATCAGGCTTAAGCAATTCAAAAGGATTCAGCTTTTTATAATTCACAATTCTTTACCCGATAAATCTCTTTTTCAGTTCAGGTGTGGGTATCATACAGTTATCCTGTTTCCCAAACCATTTATATCTTTTACCTGCAATTATATCATAAATAAAATTTCTCAAAAATTTAGGAATAATTATAAAGACATAAAGCAGGGGATATAAGCCGCTCATTCTTCTTATTATTTTCAGTGCCCCCGTTGACCTTGTGAAAAGCCTGCCTTCATCAAATAAAACAACTGTATCCATTACCGAAATATTATAGTTCATATCATTCAAAATAG
>DAHXMP010000398.1 GCA_027371665.1 Bacteroidota bacterium
ATACAAAACTATTGCAAGAATAATTAAAAATTTTGATATTTTTTCATTAAATACTATAAAATGTTAAACGTCTATAGAAAACTGATAAGTAATCTTTATTAATTTTATCTCATTTATAATGATAAATACAATACTCACAAAAATTTTCGGCTCAAAAAGCGAGAAGGATGTTAAACTAATTCTTCCCATCGTTGAGGAAATTAACTCTTTTTCTGAAGGATTAAAACAACTAACAGATGAAGAGTTGAAGGCTAAAACAGCAGAGTTTAAAGCTATAATCAAAGAAAACACTAAAGACATGGAAGATGAAAAAGAACAATTGTCATTTAAACTAAAGAATGAAGCTCTGATTGGAGTAGAAGTTCAGGACGTATACGACAGGATTAAGCAAATTGACAAAGATTTACACAGCAAAATAAATGATATTCTCGATGAAATTTTACCTGAAACCTTTGCTGTTGTTAAAGAAACCTGTCGAAGGCTTAAGGACAGGATGTTTAGATATGAATATGCGGGACAGCCTGCTGTTTGGGACATGGTCCCCTACGATGTACAGTTAATAGGAGGAGTAGTTCTTCACCAGGGTAAAATTGCAGAGATGGCAACCGGTGAGGGAAAAACTCTTGTTGCAGTTTTGCCGATGTACTTAAATGCATTAGCCGGCAAAGGCACACACCTTGTAACGGTTAATGATTATCTTGCAAAAGGGACTCGGAATGGATGAAACCTGTCTTTGAGTTTCTCGGTTTAACTGTCGGTGCTATCCAATCAAATATGGACAGCGATGTCAGAAAAAAAATTTACGATATGGATATCACTTATGGTACAAATAATGAATTTGGATTCGATTATCTTCGCGATAATATGGTAATTGAAATGGACCAGATTGTTCAAAGGGAACATTGGTTTGCCATTGTGGACGAAGTTGATTCTGTTCTTATAGACGAAGCCAGGACACCTCTGATTATTTCTGGTCCCGTGGGTCAGGTTGACCAGAAATTCGACGAAATGAATCCCAGAGTTAAAAGGCTTGTCGAAGCACAAACAAAACTTATTAATAAAATTGTTCAGGAAGCTGACGAACTTTTAAAATCCGGAACAAAAGAAGACAGGGAAAAAGCAGGAATTGGATTATTAAGGTCTTTTAGAGGTTTACCGAAACATAAAAGGCTTTCAAAACTGCTCCAGGAAGCTGATAATATTAAATTAATGAGGGATACAGAGCTATTCTTTCTCAGGGACCAGGGACAAAAAATGCACGAAATTGACGAGGAATTGTTTTACACTATTGATGAAAAAAATCATAATATTGATATTCATGATAAGGGCAGACAGTTGTTATGTTCGGCTCAGGAAGACCCTGACATGTTTATAATACCGGATATTGCAACACAAATGAGCATGCTCGAAGGTAAAACCGATATTACACCGGCAGAAAAACAAAGAAAAATTGACGAATATAATATGCTTTATGCCGAGAGAAGCGACAGGATACACACAGTTTCGCAACTCCTCAGAGCTTATTCTTTATATGAGAATGACGTGGATTATGTTATTCAGGATGGCAAGGTACTCATTGTTGACGAGCATACCGGCAGAATACTCGAAGGGAGAAGATATTCCGAAGGTTTGCACCAGGCAATCGAAGCCAAGGAAAACGTAAAAGTCGAAAGAGATACGCAGACACTTGCAACCATTACTCTCCAAAACTATTTTAGACTTTACAGAAAACTCGCCGGAATGACCGGAACAGCAGAAACCGAAGCCGGTGAGTTTATGAAAATTTACAAGCTCGATGTTGTTGTTATCCCAACAAACAAACCGTGTATAAGGGATGACCGCAATGACCTGATTTATAAAACAAAAAGAGAAAAGTACAACGCTATTGTTGAAGAAATTGAAAAACTATTGAAAGATGGCAGAGCCATACTTGTTGGCACTGCATCAGTTGAAGTGTCTGAATTATTAAGCAAAATGTTAAAGCGTGCGGGCGTTCACCATAACGTACTTAATGCCAAACAACATCAGAGGGAAGCCGAAATTGTTGCTCTTGCAGGCAGAAAAGGCTCTGTTACAATTGCCACTAACATGGCTGGAAGAGGTACTGATATCAAACTTGACCATGAAGTCCGCAAAAATGGGGGCTTGGCTATTGTGGGTTCAGAAAGGCATGATGCCCGGAGAATAGACCGCCAGCTTCGAGGCAGGTCCGGCAGGCAGGGAGACCCTGGTTCCACGCAATTCTTCATTTCACTGGAAGATAACCTGATGAGGCTTTTCGGTGGGGCAAAAGTTGCAAGCATAATGCAAAGAATGAAAATTCCCGACGGTGAGCCGATTCAACATTCCATGATGTCAAAATCCGTAGAAAGAGCACAGAAAAAAGTCGAAGAAAATAATTTCGGCATCAGGAAACGGCTTCTCGATTATGACGACGTTATGAATCAGCAGAGAGAAGTAATATATACAAGACGCAGAGCTGCTTTAAGAGGAGAAAGGCTTAAAGGCGAATTATTCAATTATATCGAGGAACTCGCTGAAATCTGGTATGAGAATTACCATCCCGATAATGATTTGCAAGGCTTAAAAAAGTCTGTCAGGTCAACTTTATTGTGCGACTTGCCTATCAAAGAAGACGAATTTGGAACCCTTAAATCAGATGATTGCATGAATACAATTATTGATGAAGCTGATAAATTTTATAAAAGAAAAGAAGAAATGCTCGGTTCGGAATTTATGGGTAATCTCGAAAGAGTTGCCGTTTTGCAAACGATTGATGAAAAGTGGCGCGAGCATTTAAGAGTCATGGACGAATTAAAAGAAGGTATTCATCTTCGTGCTTACGGCCAGAAAGACCCTTTACTTGAATACAAAGCTGAAGCTTTTAATTTATTTATGGAATTAATTAAAGATATTAATACAGAATCTGTTAATTTTGCATTTAAGTATTTTCCCAAAGTTGTTGAAAGACAGGTCAGGGTACCGGGAAGAGCTCCCAGAGAATCTGAAATTGGAGAAGATGGACTTCCTAGGATAAGGACTCAAAGAGTTGTTAATGAATCAGCTATGCAGTTTTCGCATCCGACGGA
Organism: Bacteroidota bacterium; assembly: GCA_027371665.1. Classification (GTDB taxonomy): domain Bacteria; phylum Bacteroidota; class Ignavibacteria; order Kapaibacteriales; family UBA2268; genus DAHXMP01. The sequence goes on from DAHXMP010000398.1 coordinate 3,090, forward strand.
GACACCTGCTTTCCTTTTCCAGGGTGGTAATGCTGACCAAAGTGAATTACAACAGGAAGCAGATACTCAACAAAAAGTTAGAACTTATAGAAAAACAGAAAAGGAAGTTGGAAGAAACGACCCCTGTCCATGCGGCAGTGGAAAAAAATATAAAAATTGTCATGGCAGGAATCGTTAATTAATCAATAATAACAAAATCTAATACTCAAAAATTATGTTTATCTCAGAAAAGGATAATTTTTATCCTAATATTAATATTGAAGATTATTTCTACAAGCTGCCTAAAACACGTATAGCTGAACACCCTAAAAAGGACAGGTCAAAAAGTAAGCTTCTGGTGGCTAATTCTAAAACAAGTAAAATTGAACATAAGTTTTTTTATGAATTGCCAAAACTTATTCCCGAACATTCTTTACTTATCGTCAATGAGAGCAGGGTGATTTCTGCTAGACTAAAGATGAAAAAATCTACCGGTGCAATCGTTGAATTACTGCTTGTTGAACCTTATGAAACAAACGAGGAACCGAAATCCATACTTTCAAAATCCTCTCCGGTAAGATGGAAATGTCTGGTTGGTGGCAGAAAGATTGAAACGGGTTCTGTTTTAATTTCAAATCAAATAATTGATAATTCTTATATCCAGGCAACAATATTAGGCCGTGATACCAACGAAGCATCTGTTGAATTTTCCTGGAATCCGGATTTCCTTACATTTGAAGAAATATTAGATAAATTTGGAACAGTGCCTCTTCCGCCTTATATTAAAAGAGAACCGCTGGAAGAGGATAAGCACTGGTATCAAACAGTTTATGCAATTAAAGAGGGTTCAGTTGCAGCTCCGACAGCAGGTTTGCATTTTACCGAAGATATCATCAATGATATAAAGAAAAAAAATATTTTTTTCGAACGCATTGTTTTGCATGTTGGTCCCGGCACTTTCCAACCGATAGAAGAAAGTGATATTACAAAACATCAAATGCATAATGAAAAAATTTCCATATCTTTTGGGACAATAAGCAATCTTATCGGTTATATTGACAGCTATTCAAACAAACATTCATCTACATCAGAATCAATTAATAATCTTAATATTATTGCGACAGGTACTACAACTCTAAGAGCTATTGAAACATTATATTGGCTCGGTTGCAAAATCAAACATGATGATTTGACTATTAATAAAGAAGGTATTCCTTTTCTGGAGCAGTGGGAATCTTATAAATATGAGCAAGAAAATAAACTGCTTGATGTTAGAGATGCTTTAAAACAAGTTCTTGAATGGATGGAAATAAAAAGTCTGCAAATTCTAAATGCAAAAACAAATCTCTTTATTGTCCCCGGATATAATTTTAAAATCATTAATGGCCTAATAACTAATTATCATATACCTAAAAGCACTTTGTTATTACTAATTGCAGCTTTTCTTGGTAATGATTTCTGGAAAGAGGTTTATAATGAAGCTCTTAATAATAAATATAGATTTCTAAGTTATGGAGATTCTTCCTTTTTACTAAGGTAGAATTTTATAATAATTGGTAATTGAAAATTGATATTAACAATTAAAAGTAATTAGGGTCATTCTAAACTTGTTTCAACTCAATAATGAATTCGTGAATTACAAAAAGAAAAAAATGAATAAACTATGAAATTCATAAAAAAGATTTTTAAGCTCCTATTCTGGCTCGCTATAAGTTTTTTTATTTATTCTATTCTTATTGTTGTTATCTACAAGTGGGTCCCGCCACCATTTACTCCTTTTATGATTATCAGGTTTGTTGAAGGATTTATTGATGGTAAACCTGTTGGAATTGATAAAATATGGGAACCTTATGATGAAGTATCCGGGAACTTTTTCAGGGCTGTAGTTTCCGGTGAAGATGCCCGTTTTATGCAGCACAACGGAATAGATTGGAAAGCAGTCAAAGCAGCTCAGAGATTTAACGAATTACATGAGGGAGACAGGCTTCATGGCGCTAGCACGATTTCTATGCAGACAGCAAGAAATGCTTTCCTTTGGCACGGAAGAAATTATTTAAGAAAAGGCTTGGAGGTATATTTCACATATCTTATTGAAATAATTTGGGGTAAAAAAAGAATACTTGAAGTATATGTCAATATAGTCGAGCTAGGAAAAGGAGTTTACGGTGTGGAAGCGGCATCGGAAGCGTACTTCCATAAACCTGCAAAAGAATTGACTCGTCATGAAGCCGCATTACTGGCAGCCATTCTGCCAAATCCGAGGCACAGGAATCCTGCCCACCCTTCTGATTTTCTAGAACAAAGAGCAAGGTTTATACAGGGAAGAATGGGGTCGGTTGCCATACCCAAGTAAAGTATTGAATTTTTTCAATTTTAAATTTTGAATTGCTGTCATTTTTTAATTTTATAATTTGGTTCCATAATGCCATGCTGAACTTGTTTCAGTATCTATTAAATCATTTGTATATTATTAATAACCAAGAATTATTAGTAAAATTCCACAAAAGTAAAAAGGAATAAATCATTTATTATTTTTCTAATGAAATAAATTTTAATATATTTTCTTTTTCCTTTGATTAACATTTTTTATTTATAAAAATTTTGAGCGAAAGTACAAAAACAAAGATAAAACAAACTCCCCTGATGAGGCAGTATAAGCAGGTTAAAGAAAAATACCCTGACACTATAGTTTTATTCAGGCTGGGTGATTTTTTCGAGACTTTCGCCGACGATGCAATCACAACCTCCAAAGTCTGCGGCTTAACTCTGACGAAAAGAAATAACGGAGCTGCCGGAGAAATTCCTCTTGCAGGATTTCCCCACCATCAGCTCGATGCTTATCTGCCGAAACTTGTCAGGGCAGGTTACAGGGTTGCAGTTTGCGAACAACTCGAAGACCCGAAACTGGCACGGGGAATTGTCAGGAGAGGAGTTATCGAAGTCGTTACCCCGGGAGTAACATTATATGATAAACTACTCGACACTAAGAAAAACAATTATGTTTCTTCGATTGTACTCAGCCATGAAAAAGGAAGATTTATAGCGGGTCTTTCTTGTGCCGATATATCTACGGGTGAGTTTTTTACATCTGAATTTCCTGCTTATTCATTGTTACAGGTTCTTGAATCTCTGACTCCATCCGAAATTATAATCAGTAAACCACAGAAAACCGAAATCGAGGCAATAATTACTAAGCTTTCCTACAAGCCTTCAATCACGAAACTCGAACCGTGGATATTCGACGTCGAGTTCGGAAAGCAGGGATTGCTCGGACATTTCAAGACACAAAACCTGAAAGGATTCGGAATCGAGGATTTCACTGCCGGATTAGCTGCATCGGGAGCGGTACTGTATTATATAAACGAAACACAGAACGGAAAATTAAGCCACCTAACTAAAATCAGCGTGTTCAATCCTTTTGAATACATGGAACTCGATTATTCGACAAGGAGAAATTTAGAAATCACGACCTCGATGTATGAAGGTTCCAAGGAAGGAACTTTAATTTCAATCCTCGACAAGACTTGCACACCGATGGGTGGCAGGCTTTTAAAAAAATGGCTCACTTGTCCCCTGTTAAAAATTGAACATATTAAAAAAAGATTAAGTATTGTCAAAGCATTCCATGATTCACAGAATTTACACATTGATTTGAGATATTCCTTACTTGAAGTCGGGGACATTGAAAGATTGATTTCTAAAATCTGCACTGGAAGAGCCAACCCGAGAGATACCGTTGCACTGAAAAGCGGAATATCAAAGATACCCGGGATTAAAGAATTATTAGGAAAATTTAAAGTCCAATCGCTCGAGTCAATAAATTCAAGGCTTAATCCTGTTTCCGAATTAGTTAATCTTATCGAAAAATCTTTGGTAGAAGACCCGACGGCACAACTCGGCACAGGAAATGTTTTCAAAAAAGGATATTCGGATGAACTCGATTCTTATGTCGAAGCAAAAAAATCAGGGAAAAAATGGATTGAAGATTACCAGGAAAAAGCAAGGCAAACATCGGGGATACCCTCACTCAAGGTCGGCTATACATCAGTATTTGGATATTATATCGAAATTACTCATACTCATAAAAATAAAGTTCCCGAAGGCTACGAAAGAAAACAAACACTTACAAATGCCGAAAGATATACTACGCCGGAACTGAAATCCATCGAAGAAAAAATACTGAATGCGGAAGAAAATATTTCTTCGTTGGAACTGGAACTTTTCCAGCAATTGAGAGAAAAGATTTCTTCGTTTGCTGAAGTCATACAATCTAATGCTTCACTTATTGCACAGGTTGATACACTTCAGAGTTTCGCCGAAGTATCGAGGGAAAATAATTATTGTGAACCTGAAATAAATGATTCCGAAATAATCAATATAAAGGACGGGAGACATCCCGTTGTCGAGAAAACGCTCGGTGTCGGAGAAAGCTTCACTCCAAATTCTACGAAGTTAGATACTTCCAACGAGCAGATACATATTATTACGGGACCGAACATGTCAGGCAAATCCTGCTATTTGAGACAAACCGGATTAATAGTTTTGCTATCACAGGTAGGATGTTTCGTACCCGCAAAATCAGCCCAAATAGGACTCGTTGACAGGATATTCACTAGAGTCGGTGCACAGGATAATATTTCGGCAGGTGAAAGCACTTTCCTCGTCGAAATGCAGGAAGCAGCGAATATAATGAATAATGCAAGCTCTAAAAGCCTAATACTCCTGGACGAAGTAGGCAGAGGCACTGCAACATATGACGGAATTTCGATTGCATGGGCGATTACCGAATTTATTCATGATAAAATCGGGGCAAGAACTTTGTTTGCTACTCATTACCATGAATTAAACGACCTTGCGAACAGGTACGATAAAATCGCAAATTATAAAGTCGAAGTAATCGAAGCAGGCGAAATGATTATTTTTTCTCATAAAGTGGTTGCCGGCTACAGCGACCATTCTTTCGGTATACATGTCGCACAGATGGCAGGCTTGCCGACAGACATTACGGCAAGAGCCTCTTCGATTATGAAAGCACTCGAGGAAAGCAGTCAGAACGGTAAACCCGCAGATTCCTCGAAAAAAGCCGATACGAAAAGAATCGAAACGAAAAATTCACGGCATATACCCGAACAACTCGCCATTTTTGAGTTTCGCGACGATATTTTGAGAGAGCAAATACTTAAACTCGACATAAACGGCTTATCGCCTATGGAAGCTCTTCAGACCCTTTCCGCCATGAAGAAAGAAGCAATGAAAAAAAGTGATAAATGATGATTTTAATTATTATTTGATATAATGAAAACACTCGGTAAAGTTAGAAATTTCCTCGCAATAGAAAAAGAATTTTCGGATATCGATAATTCTAAGATTGCAATTGTATCAGCTCCCTACGAATATTCCGTCAGCTACGGCAAAGGTGCTGCACACGGACCTGAAGAAATCCTGAAAGCAAGTGCTTTCGTCGAATTTTACGATGACGAGTTTGAAAGGGAATTGTGTTTTGAAAAAGGTGTAGCCACAATTGAACCTATAAATTTTAAGGATAAAACACATTATGATGCATTAAAGCTAATAAAAAATCAGGTCGAAGAATTGTTGTCTCTGAATAAATTTGTAGTAACCCTTGGCGGGGAGCACACAATTTCGATTGCCCCAATAGAGGCACATTTCAAAAAATTTCCCGATATGTGCATTCTTCATTTCGATGCACATTCGGATTTGAGGGAATCTTATGAAGACTCGATTTATTCTCATGCCTGTTTCATGGCAAGAGTAATTGAATTCTTCCTTCCTGAAAAAGTAACACAAGTCGGAATAAGGGCACAATGCATCGAAGAAGCTCAACTAATCAAAGAAAAAAAAATAAACACTTTTTATTCTTCAGCCATCAGGAGAGGATTGCACGGGAAGGACTGGCAGAAAAAAATCGTTGAAACGCTCGAAGAAAAAATATATGTCACATTCGATGTGGATTACTTCGACCCCGCAATTATGCCGGCGACGGGCACACCCGAGCCTGACGGATTCTTATATAATGAAACACTCGATATTTTCCGCGAAATAAATAAATCAGGGAAAAAGATTATCGGATTCGATGTTGTCGAACTCGCTCCAATTCCGGGATTGCACCATCCGAACCTTACAACCTCAAGATTGGTATATAAATTGCTGAACTACGCTTTTAAATAAAGAAGTTCACAATTTTGGGAACTAATGAAGATAATTACATATATTTTTATCCTCATCTTATTGATGGGATGCACATATCTGCTTTTTTCACAGAGGCCGGTCAAAGTCCCCGAGAACCTGGGTCCTGCCGTTAACAGTACCTGCGACGA
>DAHXMP010000338.1 GCA_027371665.1 Bacteroidota bacterium
TATCTTCCAATACATCGTCATTACCCTGAACGACCCAGATAGCCTTTCCTCCTGCCTTCTTCTCGGTGCAGGCTCAGGCCGGATTTACTTTTACTGATGAAAACCTTTTTGATGAACATAAGTTCATTGATAAAGAAAAAAAATTTGTCGTCAATATAGGCAACGATGTTTGGCTCGGAAATAACGTAATGATACTCGATGGGGTTAAAATAAGTGATGGTGCCGTTGTTGGAGCAGGAGCCGTTGTTACGAAAGATATTGAACCATATTCGATTGTCGGTGGAGTACCAGCAAAATTAATTCGAAAAAGATATACAGATGAACAAATTAATAAACTGCTCCATATCCGTTGGTGGAACTGGGATTATGAGAAAATAAAAGAAAATTATAAGTATTTTAGTAACATAGAATTATTTTTGGAAATGTTCGGTTAAGAAATGTAATAAAATTCTTTAATAAATTCAGGGGATTCAATGAAACGTTTTGCCATTGTTATATATTTATTCTTATTCTATACAACTTATGCTAATGTTCTCCAAGTTGGACAAGACAAACAATACAAGCTTCCGAGCCAGGCTTTAACTGCCGCCCAGGACGGCGATACAGTCGAAATTGATTCAGGAACTTATACAGGCGATGTCTGCATTTGGAAAAAAAATAATTTATTGGTACGAGGAGTGGGCGGATATGCCCATCTTGCCGCAGGCGGTAAGAACGCAGGAGGAAAGGCTATCTGGGTCGTTCAGGGTAATGACGATGTATTGGAAGATATCGAATTTTCAGATTGCACAGTACCTGACAATAATGGAGCCGGAATCCGCTTTGAAGGAACTAACCTTACTATTCATCATTGCTATTTCCATGACAATGAAGATGGAATTTTAGCCGGCGACAATGCGAACAGCGACATTATTATCGAATCTTCCGAATTTGCCCGCAACGGTTATGGAGACGGCTATTCACACAATTTGTATATCAACCATGTCAAAAGCCTGACTTTCAGATTTTGCTATTCCCACCATGCAAAAGTTGGACATAACCTCAAGAGCAGGGCTTATACAAATTACATTTATACAACAGAATTATGGACGAAGAAACCGGTAATTCGAGTTATCTGATTGACCTCCCGAACGGAGGAAAATCTTTTGTTATTGGCAATCTTCTTATGCACGGTCCTAATGCCGAAAACAGGAAACTGATTTCTTATGGAGCCGAAGGTTTAGCAAATCCGGATAATGAGCTGTATGTCGTCAATAACACAATGGTCAGCAAGAGAAGTGCCGGAGCGACTTTTGTTGGTATCCAAAGCGGGACAACTGTTGCAAAAATTATTAATAATCTTATGACAGGGCAAGGAATTATGTTCACGGGAACTGCAGACACTACTTCAAATTTGCTTCTGTCTGATGTTTCACAGGCAAAATTTCTCGATGAACCGGATTATGATTATCATCTGACTTCTTCATCACCGGGTATAAATCAAGGAACAAACCCTGATTCTGTCCCGGGTTTTAATCTTGTGCCGAAATTTGAGTATATCCATCCATTAAGCTATAGCAGCCGAACAGACAACGGTATTGATATAGGTGCATATCAATGGAATACGACCGGCGTTGAAGATAATTCTTATTTATCATCATTTTTGGTTTATCCCAATCCCGTGAGCAGCACAGCAGAGATAAGCTTTATGAATTATGCCCCGGGGTTTATTTCATTGAAAATGTTCGATATGCTTGGGAGAGAAGTAATGACTATATATGAAGGGTATTTCAAAATTGGTGAAAGCAAATTTCAATTAAATACTTCACAACTGCCCCGTGGAGTTTATGAATTGCTCTTGCAGTCAAACGGGAAGGCAGAAACAGCAAAGCTTGTGGTGTGGTAAATGGATTGTCAAAAATTAAAGATATATTATTGAAATAAATAATTTAATTTCGTC
>DAHXMP010000341.1 GCA_027371665.1 Bacteroidota bacterium
TCCAGGACCAAAAGTACCAGGATGCTATTGAACAATTTGAAAAAGCAGAAAAAATTGACCCGAATTATGCACCTGCCCTAAGAAACCTTGCAGCTGCATATAAAAACAAAGCTGTTGTTATGCAAAGAGAACAGCAAGATATGGCTGATAAAGACCCAAAGTACAAGAAAAAACCTGATGTTTATATACCATTTCTTGAAAAATCTGCGTCTTATTTCCAAAAGTGCCGTAAATTTAAGGAATACGATAATGATTATTACATTTTAAGTGAGTTAGCTAATATTTACTTTGTTCTGGAAAAAAAGCCAGAGACTCTGAAAATTCTCGACGAACTCGAAAAACTCGAACCCGAAATTCCTCAAAATCAAAGATACGATTATTATCTGGCATTGCTCAAATTATATGGCAATCTTAAAATGAATGATAAAATGAACAGGGTTAAAGAAGAAATCGAGAAATATTCGCCTTCTAACTGAGTTAAAATTTTAAACTCAATTAATATTTAAAATTGGGATTATTTTTTAAAAATAAATAGAGAAAGAAGTGAAAGATAAAATGCCGACTAATCAGGAAAAACCTATTCAACAACAGATTAATATCGAGCTTGGGGAAAAAGAAGCCGAAGGAATTTATTCTAACCTTGCAATAATATCGCACTCCCCCGCCGAATTTGTAATTGACTTTACACGTGTGATGCCGGGTGTTCCAAAGGCTAAGGTTCATGCACGGATTATTATGACACCTCAACACGCCAAACTTCTTTTACGTGCATTAGGTGATAATATTCAAAAATATGAACTACAATACGGGGAAATCAAATTGGATCCGAGCCAGAACATTTTTCCCGGCTCTGCGGGGTTTCCAACGGTTAACTAATTGTTGTTGAATTTAACAAAACGGAATGCTTTTAATTGCTCTTGTATATCCAAACAATGAGAATTTTTCAAAGCTTATTGAAGGGATAAACAAGATTGGAGAGCATTCCTTTTTTATTCGTAATTAATTCTATACTCTATACAAACGGGGTTTATGCATTCGGGCAATTATTTATTAGTACTTCATACACACCTGCCATGGGTACTGCACCACGGGAACTGGCCTCACGGTGAAGACTGGCTCTGCGAAGCTGTTGCAGAATGCTATATCCCTCTGTTAAATACATTCAATGAACTTTTGGAAGAAAACATCAAGCCAAAAGTAACGATGGATATCTCACCTGTTCTTTGTGAACAGCTTGAGCATCAGGATTTCAAACAGCTTTTTGAAAATTATTGTTCGAGGAAAATCGAAGCGGCAATTAAGGATGAAAAAGATTTTACGGACAGAGGCTATAACAGTCATCACATCTGGTTAACAAAATTCTGGCAAAAATGGTATGATGACAGGAAAAATAATTTTATTTATAATTATAAATCATCCGTCATCGGTGCTTTCAAAAAATTACAGGATGAAGGTGCAATAGAAATAGCAACCGTAGCAGCTACTCACGGCTATCTTCCTTTGCTTGGATTCGATAAAAGCATAAATTTACAGATTCAGCTCGCAGTAGAAAATTATTATAAGCATTTCGGGAGGAAGCCCCGCGGTATATGGCTACCAGAATGTGCTTACAAGCCAAGTTACGAGTGGATATCGCTTATTCCTGTTGCCCCGTTCAATGAACAAAGGCTCAGACCGGGGATTGAACAATTTCTTGCAAGGTATGGAATCGAGTATTTTTTTACCGACCAAAGCCTGACAGACAGAGGCAAAGCACTTGGCATTTTTCTCGATTCCGACAAAGAAAAATTTGTCCCTATAAATTCGCCATCGTTTAAATCATCGGATTGGATGTTCCGTGAAATGCACTTGCAGCCTTATTATGTGAGTTCGAGTGATAAAACAGAATACGGAACGTCGGCAGTTTTTACGAGGCATAAAAACATAGCGATGCAGGTCTGGAGCGGAGAAATAGGTTACCCAGGTCAACCGGACTTTCTCGATTTCCATAAAAAGCATCTCGGTTCGATGCTTCGTTACTGGCGTGTTACAGACAACAAAGCCGACATGATGTATAAAACTCTTTACGAACCGAGCTGGACGAACGATAAAATTGACCTGCAATCGAATCATTTCATTCATCATATTGAAAATACGCTTAATTATTACAATAATAATTCCGGAAGATTCGGAACATTATGTACACCGTTTGATACTGAACTATTCGGGCATTGGTGGTTCGAAGGCACTCAGTTTATAAAATCGGTCCTGAGAGGTTTGAGTCACTCTCCTTATGTAAACGCTGAAACCGCATCCGAACAATTATACCGCGTAAGACCATTTGAAGTGATGAGTATACCTGAGGGATCCTGGGGCAGAAACAATAATCATGACGTTTGGAGTAATGATGATACAAAATGGACATGGGAAGCTGAATATAACGACGAATTGAGACTGCATAATTTAATCAAAAAATATCCCGCCAGGGAGCAAAAAAGTGAATTAAAAAGGATTATAACACAAGCCCTGAGAGAACTGCTATTGCTCCAGGCTTCTGACTGGCAATTCCTGATTTATACTCAATCGGCAAGAGATTATGCCGAGCAAAGATTTTCATATCATCATTCCGATTTTAATAAATTATGCGATTTGGCTGAGAATTTTGCCGAAACAGGTAACCTGATACCTCAAGATATAAAATACCTCGAAGAAACAGAAAAGAGGAATTCTCCTTTCCCTGAACTGAAGGAAGAATGGTGGGACGACTTTTGGGAATGAAACCTTTATGAAGGGAACGAGAAGAATATTAAAAAATATGTTCTCCCTCACAGTAGCTGAATTTGCTAATAAAGGGATTATATTCGTTTTCAATGCCTACCTTGCAAGAGTTATACTCCCCGAAGGATTCGGTATTATTGGTTTTGCAAATGCGTTTGCCGCTTATTTTTTACTTGTTGTCAATCTCGGCTCGTAAAGAGTTTTATACATCATGTCGGCTTTGTTGTCTGTAACAC
>DAHXMP010000388.1 GCA_027371665.1 Bacteroidota bacterium
TTCTTATCGTATCTGAAGGAATCCCGGGATTGCCGTATATATCATAAGGAACAGCATAATACTGATAAAAATTCTTTTTGTGAACCAGAGTGTCAATTACTCCAATGAACAGGCTATCATGACTTGTTGAAAAGCCTATTGATGCCGATATTTCATCGAAGGGAGTCTGCATATAATTGCAACGGTACACTTTGACTTTGTATAATCCATGATGTTCAGGTGCATAATAACGAAGGTAAATCCTTTGCTCTGCTGCGTCATGATAATAGGTTTTCAGTTTTAGATTCGGTATAATCGAACTAAACTTAATCGGTTTTGTCTGGCTCTCTTTTTCAGGTGAATTCATACCGGCTGTTACGATTTTGTATTTATAAGTTATATCTTTTTTTACGGTCATATCATAATAAGCTGTCCCCAAAGCTTCCCTGTACATTGGAATACCCCCGTATAGCGGTATCGAGTCGGCATTTCCGGTTCTTAATATAAATTCCCAAATTTTAAGCTTGAAATCATCCTGGGGCATGTCATAAATATTATTATGCGAATTAATTAATGCAAGCTCATTGAAAAAATTCTCATAATTCGGTTTGAACGAAAGAATTTTTAGTAGTTCCCAATTTTCTTTCCCGTTAGTTTCGGTTTTGTAAATTTTATAAACAAAATCCCCGGGAATTTTGTTCCCGCAAAAAACATAGATTCCTTCAGATACGATAAGAATAATAAATTTGATTAATAAAGCTGAGACATACATTGAAGCTTTGCACACAGAAAGTTTAGACACAATGAATGCCATTGAAATAAGATGGAAGTGCCTTGTGCCTGAATTTATGAGGACTATGGATATTTACAGGAGCGATAATTACGATAAGGACTACCGCCGGTTAGGAAGTGTAGGCCCTCAAGATACAGCATTCATAGACCGGCAGGTTAATCCCGTTCAGACTTATTTTTATTATCTAATCATTAACAACGCTTACGGGCAGAGCATCCCAAGTGCAAGAATTACAGGTATGCTTAATGCAAACAGGAAAGCTCAGCCACCTCTTGAGTTGAAAGCCGAAGCCAAAAAAGGCATTGTCTTTCTTAACTGGAAAAGGCCTACAGCAGATACACGAGGTTATTATGTTTACCGTTCAGAGATGAACATTGGAGACAGCCTGACACAGCTTACAGATATTATTCTTTCGGACAGCCTTGAAGTTATCTATACTGATTCTTTAAAAGGAGTAAACAGCCTCTCTCTTGCTTATGCCGTCAAATCGGTAAATACAAGCTATGACATAAGTCCATTTTCAGAGGTAGTGTATGTTACCCCCAATTTAAATGTCAGGCTGACAACTCCGATAGGATTAAGAACAAGGTTCAGCGACGGGCATGTCCTGGTTACCTGGACTGATGAAAGAGAAAACGACAGGAATATTGTCGGTTACAATTTATACAGGAAATTTCTGAAAGTTGATGGAACAGACTCGACAAGTTTTATACTCATTAACGGGAAATCAACCGATAATTCGCTCAACTATTTTGATGACTCAACTGTCGTTGAAGGGAAGACATATCTTTATTCTGTCGAATCATTTTCTGTCGCTGACAATAAAAGCCCGATGAGTGCTCCCGCACAAATTGAAATTCCTGTTTATAAGCCTGTTTCGATATCGAGCTTAAAAGTTGCTCGTATTAAGAACGGTGTTACAATAGAATGGAACAAGACAATGCAGCCTGATGTGAAAGAGTACAGGATTTACCGACTGACAAAAACAGGAAGTCCTGTTATGGTTGCAAAACTCAAGCCTGACGCCGAATCATACTTAGATAAAACAGCACCTAAGGACGAGTCATGCTTCTATGCCATTACCTGTGTCAATAACGACAATATCGAAAGCAGTATAGAAGACTGGGTAGGGGCTGAGGAGTAGGGAAAAATAATATATTATAATAAAAACAATGTATAAAATACAGAGTCCCGAAAGAAATCCGGGACTCTATAAATTTTTTCAAATAAATCTCTTAATGTATTTTTATTCAAAATAATAAATGCTGACTGTAACATTATTCCCACTAATAAGAGTTAAAGTATAATTTATAGTTGGTGTATTTTGTGAAACACTATGCCAGAGAACAAATCTGTTCGTTCTAAACTTAAGTGGAGGACTTGATAATGAACCAAAACTTTCACCCATTTGTATTTCAGTACCCCCCGGATTTTCAATATCAATAAAATATTCCCTGTCATTAGTTACCGTTGGAAAAGTTGTATTATAAATCATATTGCCAACATTATCAGGTAAGCGCACGTTTTCAACAAGCTTAATCACTCTCATCAAATATCCTTTAGCATGCAAATCTTCAGGATTGGGATTTGGGTCATTCGGGTCAATTTTTTCAACTCTTACATTAATTGATGGGAAAGGGTCAAGGTAATTATAAATATCACACCAATAACCATAGCTCTGTATAACAGCTTTATAAACATTATCAACAAATAATTGAACGGGGTAACCTGTAATTTCTTTAACCATTAAAATAGCTTTGTTCCCTTGTTGGGAAGTATTTTGAGTCAGCGGGAGATTAGCTCCTCCATTATCTGTATTTACAGGTGTTCCCGGTGGAATTTTCATTGTATCTAAACTATAAGTTTGGAAATTTCGTTCGGTACTTCTAAGTACAGAAAGCTGATGTTTTAATGAAAAAACGTAAATTAATAATAATATACTTATTACTATTAAACCGACAAAAACGATATTTTTTAATTTCATAATGCACACCTAAAAAAATTGAAAAAATTTTTATTTTAAGCAGAAATTATTTCAATAAATGTTTAAGAGTTAAAAGTAATATTAATAAAATTACGAAATAATCTTATTTTTTTACATAAAATTTCGTGCCTATATATAATTAGGCATAATTTATTCTGTATACCTTTTAATTTATATAACTTAACTGTATTTATCCGACAATTTGGCATACTCGGTTTATATTAATTTTGTACCCTAATATATTTATCTTCAATTTTATAATTATTAATATTTTTTGATTCATTTTGATATGATAAAGAAATATTCATTATAACATCAACTGAATATTTTGTTATAAAAATATCATCACAACAATTAATTAAAATCTCATCATCAAAATTATTAATTTCAGCAGGATTTAAACTCTTTTCGATTGGATATTTATACCTTTTATGTCCCAATGTATTTGTTAGCGCAGGTTTAACTTCTAAATTTTCTTTAAATTTTAACTTTTCTGAATTTAAATAATAAATCTGAAATTCAATTAATTTTAGTTCTATGTAATTATTGCTCATGTCATTAATAAATAAATCAAAATTGAAACTTTGCCTTTTGGAATTATTGTATATCCATAAATTTTTAACATCAAACGATAACATATCTTGATGAAACATGATGATTCCCTTTTTTTCTGTTTTACATATCATTTTTCTAATCCGTTTTATAATACAGTTTATAAACCCTGCGATAAATTCTACAATTTTAATCAATGAAACAATATTTGATATTTTTCCTAAGATTGATGTTGAATTAAAATACTCCATTTCATACTCCCGATTAATGAATATTTTATGCCAAATTATTTTCAACAAAAATACTCATTAAAAAGAGTATTTCCATTATTCTTTTCTCTTTTTCTTTGGATAACAAATTTTCTTAACATCGCCAGCAGGCTTGTAATTAACCATGCACTTCTCATCTTCGACGGCATTGTCTATGACCTCGTCGAAGCCGTAATCCGATTGTTTCCGCTTGTTATATTTATAACTATATTCAGCGAGATAAAAGGGCAAATATTTCTTTGAAATTACTCTAAAATTGCCCCTTATGCCGTTTTTAAGCAAGCTCCAGAAGCCTTCAATCATATTCGTATTAATTATGCCCCGTGAAAACTCCTTCTGGTGTTCGATTGTCAAATGTTCGACAATTTCATCAAATTTTTTGTATGATGCAAACTCATCAGTTATAAGAATTGACCTTCCACTGTCCTCTTTTACATACTGCCGAAACATTGCAAGCAGATTCCGTGAAGTAAGTTTCTCGATTACTTTTGTCGCAACTTCACCCGAATCCCTCGATACAATTCCAACAACAGGGACTTTTTGCGTTCCCCTACCTCGTTTTGATTGTACTCGGCTCAGTCGTGGTTCATTATCAGGAATTTTGGTTCGTGGATGTCTCTGTTTGCCCGTTAAATAAGCCTCATCCATTTCAAGAATACCTTCTAAAAATTCTGCCTGGTCTAACATGGCACATCTAACCTTCATTGCATTGAACCAGGCTGTTTTTTGAGTAACTCCAACTTGTCTATGTAATTCACAAGAAGAAATGCCGGTTTTTGAATTTATCATAAGCATAATGATTTGAAACCAATACCTCAGGGGTAAATTGGTATCTTCAAAAACAGTATCAATAAAGACACTAAAAGACCTATTGCAATTATTACAAAGGTATCGGTAGCCTTCCCTTCGTTTTACGATATGGTCTGAATGTTCGCAATAAGGACAGACAGGGATACCGTCCCAGCGAATCCACTCCAAATATGCAATACATTTTTCCTGTGTATTGAATCTCGTATTTAACTCACTTATATTCATAAAATTTTCCTTTTATAATTTGGCATTATTGATTATATTTGATTTAGCATAATTTGTATTTTTATTATTAGGATAAAAACAATAATGAAAAAGATGAAATATGTGAAAAATTATAATGAATTTCTTGCTCTCGAACATATCAGAGAAGCAACTCCTAATTTGCAAGGACTTGATGAGAATGCCTCTTTTCAAATTGCAGATAAAATTAAAAAAGATGACATGAGAATCATCAAAAAAATACTTTCTTATACAAATTATCATAAACCAAAATCTGATTATTCGTCTTGGTATATTGGTACAACCAATAATCTTGAAATAAGAACATCGGCACATAAATCGGAATATGGTATAAAGGAATTGCCTAAACTTCATTCTTGGGAATGTCAAACAGCAAAACAAGCTCAAAATATTGAAAAATATATGATAGAAAAATATAAATTTGATGGTGCTTTGGGAAATTGGACCCCAGAAACAAATATTATATATGTATTTTACAAAGGTCATAAAAAGTCTCTAACTCATTAATTATTTTCTAACTCATTCGGAAACCAAATAGCCTTTTTTATTATTTCTCTATGATGAGCTTTGATTATTTTATCTATATAATTAATCAAAAACCACCTTTGCCGTTCAGTAAATATAAAATTGCATTCTTTCTCCCAAATTGGTAAAAATTTTTCAATATTATATTTTAATTCATTAATAAAATTATGGGATAAAATCCATAAATTATGAAAATCGTTCATATTATTTCGCAACCATTCAATGTCATTATTAGCTTCATCTAAATCTAAATATTTTCCTTCGTGGGATAAATTAGGCATATATCCCTCTTAGATTTAATCTGACAATTTGGCATGGAATAAATTGGAATATATAACCTGAAAAATATATTTTATATAGAAAATACCTCATTTTTACATAAACCCTTAATAATATTAAACTTACTTTTTTAATTATGCCTAATCATATATAGGCACGTAAAAAATTATACTGATATTCAAATATTTAGTAAAGATTATACAATTTCTGCAAAATTTAAAGATACAAAAATACAAGGTATGGTATCTATTAAAAGCTGTAACTTCCCAAATGTTTATTTAGATTCGATTACATTTTCAAATGATTGGGGAAATGAAGAATTGTCTTTTGTTCCATTAGTAGAATTCCCTTATTATTTAAGTAATGATTCACTTTGTAATATTGGACAATTAAAATTTTATGCAAAATATACTGGAACAAAAACGGGCTATATGGTTTTGCATTTTAGAAATTATGATGGAACAATTTTTTTAAGATATTTTGGATTAAGGTCCTATGTAGAAGAACCCCTAAGTGTTCCAGATGAAAATGCAAATTTAGACAATGGTTTTTTAATATATCCAAATCCTTCAGATGGATTAATTAATATAAAAACAAATTTGGCAATGCCTGCTAAAATAAATATTATAAACCTTCTGGGTGAGAAAATATTGGAAACAGATATTAAAAGCCAGAAAACAAATATTAATCTTAATGGGAAAGTTCAGAATGGTGTTTATTTTATCATTCTTGAAAATAGATTATCGAGATTTGTAAAAAAATTAATGGTCAATTATTAATTGAATAATTGGATATTAAAAATATTAATTTTTTTGTTTTGCTTTTTTCCTGCTTTAGATAGTTGCCTTTCCCAATTACAATCGGTAAAATCAACTGTTGGTAAGGATTTTGTATTATGCTATCCTCATAATAATGAATCAATGTTCGCAAAAAATAAACGATTATTCCTTTATATTATGTCAAGAAGCAATGAGCGAATAACAGGAACAATAAATTATACCGATACAGCAATTAATAATATCCCTTTTTATATTGACACAGGTTCTTATTTTATGACAGGAATATCAAATATGATGGAATTGGACAGAATTGATACAAATGAAAACAAAGCCGTTTTTATACATTGCAGTGATTCTGTAAGTGTTGTTTTGTTATCAGAAGATGATATGACGTCTGATGCTTGTATTGCATTTCCAATTGATATTCTTGACACTTCTTATGTAGTTTCATCATACGAAAACAGTTTAACAAATGATTCTGTTGTTGCACCAAACATGAGTTCAACATTTGCTGTAATTGGAACTGAAGATAATACTATGGTGAATGTATTACCGACTGCACCACTAAAATATTTTAATAACAAACCTTTTGACAGTATAAATGTAACATTGAATAAAGGGGAAACACGTTTTTTCAAAGTAAGCCTAGACAGCTTGTATGATTTGACAGGTACCCGTGTCAATTCAAATAAACCGATTGCCGTTATATCTTCGCATGAAAGAATTTCTGTTCCCAGGAAAAAAGGTAACAGAAACACATTATTGGAACAGTCTTTCCCGGTTTCAATTATAGGCGATTCTTATGTTTATACACCTTGCCATACGAATTTTTCTAAGGATACAACTTTTGCAAGGATAATTCCAGTTTTTGACAGCACGATTGTTGACCTGGGTGATACGGTGATTATATTGAATAAATTTCAATTGTATGAAAAGCTTTATGATACTGCCTTTGCAGTCAGGGCAAGCAAGCCGGTTATTTGTGCACAATATGGCGATGCCGGTGTTAATGCCCAGAAAGATACCGGCGATTCATTCTTGATGATTTTACCCTCTGTAAATCAGTTTATGAATTCATATTCTTTTGAAATGCCTCAATTCAGGAACTTTAAAATCAATTGGATAAATGTTGAAATCGAAAAACCTCATATTGGTTCCATTTATATTGACGGAATACAGGCTGACACATCCGGCTATAAAAGAATAGCAAACACAAATCTATATTGGAGGAGATATAATCTCAATAATGGCTATCACAGAATATATGCGGATACTGCTTTCGGTATAATCGTTTATGGATTTGGCCTTGCGGATGCTTACGGCTATGTGCCTGCTTTTAAAGCTGAGAGACAGCTCGAAACAATCATGGATAAGAATCCACCGCAGGTTCAGGTTACCGGTGAATGTTCAAAAACATTGAATATCACCGAAAACAATGAGTATGACTCTGGCATTGATACTGTCTATATACTGTATAATGATAATGTAAAAATCACGAACTATCAGACTGTCAAATGTGCTAAAGAAAAAAGCATGTTTTTTGAATTGGTAAATAACGATTCCGACGGAAAAGTAATTTATCTCGTTAAAGATTGTGCCGGCAATTTTGTGAAGGTCAGCATCAGTTTAAAAGGCTTTACAGTAGCAGCTAATAGCGATTCATTTTCAAATTCTGTACATATAAACCAATTAATGGGTGATTCGCTGAATATTTTTAATTATGGTTTGTATGAGCAAAATATTAATATTTATTTCGAGAAAAATATAAACTTTTCAATTCCACAGAGCTTTAATATTCCAATTATTAGTCCCGGTTCAGCGGTTGATGTTCCAGTTTATTTCTACAGCACAACGTTAGATACACTATCCGATACACTTGTTGTATTTGATGAATGTAATAGAAAAAAATATTTTCCGATTACTATTACGGTTGAACCGAATCAATATGATGGAATTTCAAATTGCAACATACCTATAAGATTAAAAACAGTTTCTTCGGAAGGTACTATCGTTTTAAATGTATCTCCTAATCCATTTTCCTCCTCATTCAACATTGAATTCACAAACAGCACCAGTTCTGCTGTTTCAATAGATTTATACGATATTCTCGGCAATAAAATATATTCAAAAAGTCTATGCTTTCTCGAGAGTGGTGCTCAAAAAGAAAATATTGAGCCGGATGTGGTTCTGAGTCCGGGTTTATATACAGTTGCGGTCAGGTGTGGCGGCGAGGTGAAGTATTTGAAAGTGATTAAAGAATGATTGAGATTCTAAAACTGCTCCAACACACGGACATCGTTTTCGTATAAGAGCCTGATGTCGTCTTGAGCGGCGATTTCGTGAATAATTGAGGTGATTTCTTTTCTAAAGGACCTAGAGCTAAACAGAGTATAATATTATTACCTGATAATATCCAGAGGGAGGACTTTTGAATCCAAGCCGCTGTTGATTCTGAGATAATAGAATCCGGCGGGCAAGGTTGAAATGTCGAGTTTGTAATTGCCGTTTGATTGAGCGGATTCAAATTTTGTTGTCATGAGCAACTGCCCAACGGAATTGTATAATGAGAGATTTATTGTTCCGGTGATTCCCGATTCGACGAAATTAATTTCGTTATTAGCCGGATTGGGATAAATAGTCAGAGACGTGAGAGTACTTGAATCGGCAACATCTGTTGTAGCAGGAGAAAGTGTAATATCATTTGATACATCCGAAGAGTCGCTGTCAAGAATGACATTTTCATTGTAGGGATTAAAACCAACTTTATCGGCAAAAATTTTGTACTTACCATGCTTCATCTGGCTGATTACGTAATTCCCGTTATTATCCGAAAATGTAAAATTTAAAGTGCTGTTATTCTGGTCTAATGCGAAAACTATAGCACCTGCAACAGGCTGAAATTTTTCCGTATGGTTGGATTTATAGCTTGATAGAACAGTTGCCGTAACTACACCCCTGATTGTTCCTTTGCCTTTATTAATGACACCTGGGAATCTTGTTGCGATGATAACAATATTATTTATATCAGTATTATCTCCGACAAAAATCCTTGTTGCTTCGCGCCATGACCTTACAAGGGCAGAATCGGAGTAATAGCCCGGGATAGCAAGCCTTTCAGGTTCGAAGAGCATTAGTATATAATACCCGGGCAGTAATCCGTTAATCTGAAAATTACCGTTTGTGTCAGTAACTGTTGCCCTGCTGATAAATTGGTTGTTGGAATCAACCGAATCAGGTTTTATCCTGAAAGCGATTATGTTAACACCCGGAATCGGGTTGCCATCATGGTCTTTAAGGGTACCGCCGAGGCTGTTTTGTATCATAGGCTTTTCTTTAAGGATAAAGTTTATGTCATTCCTGTCGGCTGTTAATTCAATAACAGACGCCTCTGAAGGATTGTCGGCGAGGTTATAGAATTGAGTAAGGTAGCTGCTTGAAGCCCCGCTTGTAGTGTCATTTCCTGTTGTGAAAGCAATGTACAGATTGTTAGACGGGAGCTTAATCTGGTATTTCCCGTTCATACCTGTCCAGGTGCTTGCTTCTGATTTTTCGCCGCTAGTCTTATCTTTGCCTATAAACCAGACTCTTGCTCCTGCAATAGGATTAGCATCGCTTGCCTTAGTGACGGAACCGCTTACATTGTAAAATGTAAAAGGGTTGTTTTTATCAACTTTAACATCAATTGTAACCGAATCGCCGCAGCCAATATTAAATGGAGTAGCATCCTGCCAGCTATTTGCGTCTTCGTACCATTCTCCAGAGAAATTATTCCCTTCAAAACGGATTAAGTATGTACCTTCATCGAGAGGGATTGTAAAATGGCCCTGAATGAAGTTCCTTGAAAACAAAAGAACAGGTTCGTTATTCGGCAGCAACGGTTTTGAGAAGATTTTTACGATACCGGAATCAACGATGCCTCCATCACGGAAATTAATAGTACCGGAAATGCAGGAGAAACTTCGGCATTTTTTTACCAAAATGTTCCACGATTGAAGATTAAAAAGTGTAGCATTTGTTTTTGACTGGGCTTTTACGAGAACGGGGTACAAGCCCTGCATAGCAGGTTTCCATGTCAGCTTGCCTGTTTCGCTGTTTATATTCATTGCCGGGGGGCAGCCGGAAGTCAGTGAATAAATAATCTTGTCTCCGTTGGATGCCGATGCCTGAACATTATAGGTATATGTTTCACTGACATAGGCTATAGAATCGGGATGGGATGTAAACTCAATTCTTGCATGATTTTCACTGAAATTTTGTGTTACAATATTTGACGGGTCGCTTTCATTGTTGTCTTTGAGGGCAGTTAAATAGAATGAAAACAGGCCTTTTTGAAAAAATATGTAAACATAATAAAAACCGTCACCATCGACCTTTAAACTGTCCTCACTGCTTATTTCCCTGTAAAAAATAAAATCAGAGATATTGTGTGTGTTTCCTTCAGCATAATATAATTTATAGCTGTCAACTGAATTTCCCATACCGTGAATTTTCCAACGGAATTTACCGTAAAGGCTTCCCTGCTGGACAACAATATTAAAATTAACAGGGGGCTGTGGTTTGTTACCGTCAGCAAAAAGTAGGTTAAAACCAAAGGTTGCAGATAATATCAAAATGACAATATATTTCAGAAAACCGAGTTTCATTATTAATTTATATATACTACATCAATATTCATTATATATGAGACAAAATTTAAAAATTATTTTAAATTAATGTCTAATTTTAATACAAATAACACAAAAAATGATTATTAGTTGCAAAAAAAATTAAAAAAAATTTAAAATATTTTGTATCCTTTTGGTACTTTATGTGTTATTATAGTAAATATTAAGTTGAACTTTGGACATTATGCGGCAAAATTATTCGACATATTCAGACGATAAACTGATATTCATTCTTCGAAGTAACAATGAAGAATCGGAAGCCGCATTCACAGAGATATACAACCGTTATTCATCTAAAGTTCATGCCTACTGCCTGCGAGTGCTGAATAATCTGGAAGAGGCAGAGGATATTTTTCAGGAAGTGTTTATCCGCTTTTACCAGAGAGTAAGAGCCGATTATCCGGCAACGAATGTACCGGGTTTCCTGATAAAAATAGCAAGAAATTTATGCCTTAATTATAAAAGGGATAAGATGAATACTGTCAGTATAGAGGATAATGATGTTTTCGTTGATTCTGGAAAGAATTATGAAAATTCGGAACTGCTGGAGTTAATAACAACAGCCCTTGAATTGATAGATTTTGAATACAAGGAAGCGTTCATTTTGAGGGAATACGACAGTTTATCATATAATGAAATAGCCGAGATTTGCGGGATAACGGTAACAAATGCAAAATCGAGGGTTTTCAGGGCAAAACTAAAGATTAAGGAGATATTGAATCCATATTTAAAAGATATGGCAAACAAATAGAGAAAAAATAAAATTATATTGGATATAGTTATGGAATACACAAAAATAATTCATGATTTCATTGATGGCAACCTGGATGCCGGGCAAGAGCAGGAGCTGTTTTATAATCTTTCTTCCAGCGACGAGCTACGAACTGAATTAAAGCAGCAGATTGCAATCAAGGAAGCTATTAAAGGTGATTCGAGGGCGTTTACGCCTCCGGCGAGCTCAACAATCGGATTATTTTCATCACTTGGATTCAATCCTCCTTCTTCTAATGTTGAGACAACACCGGTGCCGGGTAACAGCGGATTGATGAATTTCCTGTCAAAATACAGGCAGGGGCTCATCGGAGGAGTTATTGCAACTATGGTAACAGCTTCGTTATTATTTTTCTTTTCAAATCCATTCGGGAAGGAAGAAAATCCTATCCATAATGATTTTGCAACTTCTGTTCAGCCGAAAGGCACGGTTGCCGGTCAAAGTAACGTTCCGAAGATTGAAAGCTACAGCAATAATGAACAGGTTAAGGTGCGTTACATAACAAAAGTCAGGTATATTGATGTGCCCCGTTATGTTGATAAAACCTATGCAGAAGCAACGGAAAGCAAACAGGATGAAACTGCCTCAAATCAGTTGGATAACATAACGAAATCAAGGCCCTGGGGAATTTTAAAGCCGATGTTGACGTCGGGTGGACAGGAGAGGATTTATCCTGATTTAACATCAGTTCCACAGACGAATTTATTGCCAAGTTTATTTATCCCCGGAAATCCTCTCGGGATGTCGGTTGAATTCCGCGGCTCACAGAACTGGAACATGCCTTCTGAAACGATATATCCTCAAAAACTATCGAAATTCGATAACCTAGCTTTAGCGGTTTATTATGATTTTACTCCTGATTTTTCCGCAGGACTCGAGGTAAGGCAGGAAACGTTTTTCCAGAAGTTCCAGGGAATAAAAGACGGGGAAAGATACCAATACCAGCAACAGCCGAATTTTACGAGTTACGGATTGAACCTGAGATATATCCTCCCGTTTGATATGTGGGGTATCGAGCCATTCGGACAAATAAGCGGAGGATTTACCAGCGCAGGTTATATAGCAAGGGGGATGGCAGGTTTAAAATACTCGCCTTATAAGGATATATCCTTTATACTGGGCGGAGAGTACAGCCGTCTTGAGTATAAACACCAGGGTTCTCCTTATAATGCAAATAAATTCGGTTTGATTTATGGGGTGATGTTTAATTTTTAAAAATTTTGATTAATTTGGAATTACCTTTCTGTTATCTGTCAGGAACAGAATGATTTTGTTTTATTGATAAAAAAAATGATGAAATATATAATTTCAATATCATTACTAATTGTAATATTTGTTATTTTTAATTCCTGTAAGGATTCACTCGGAATTGAGAATAATGTAATAATAACTAAAATAGATACTACGGCACATGATACGACAGCTAAAGATACAATAAAAAAAATTCCCGCAACTATCGATTCGATTTGGCTCGAAGAAAATTTTTTATCAGATGGTGTCCCATCTTCTTTCAATATTGATGAAAAAGTAATTTCCAGTAAAGCTTTTATAGATACATCGAGATATCCGGTATATATATGGTTGGAATTAAGCATAGAAAACCAGAACAGCGATGATATTTACAGGTTAATCAACCATAAAATATTTACCAAGACAATAAAATTTACTGCTGATTCTATGTCAGCAAACGGACAATATTATCTTAACGGTGCTCCAAACAGCAATTTCTGGTCTGAGCTTGGAGTCCGGGATATTACAAATCCTAATTACACTGACAGTACAAGTTATCCGGGATATTTAACCGATTTTCAAATCACATTTACAATCAAATTTACGGGATTTATTGAAACCCAGATAACCGCTCATATTCCATCGGATACGGACCCACACAATCCAACATATATTACTGGCAAATTCAGTATAATATACTGACAGATATATGTAGCTTTTTTTCCAGTCACTTAGAAAATACCCGGCAACATTTTCGTTTATAAAACGTAATTACGGTATTAATTTTTTTCAAAAAATATAAACTTCATTATCTAATTATAACAGGTGTTATATGAAAAAACTACTTGTATTAACATTTTTTATTTCATTATTATTAATAAACACGGCAATTTCCGGAGAGGGAAGGATACTAAGATTTCCGACAGTATCGGAAACGCAGATAGCCTTTGCACACGGCGGGGATTTGTATGTCGTGGCGAAATCCGGCGGATTGGCGAGGAAGATAACAAATTCAGAGGGACTGGAAATGTTTCCAAGGTTTTCCCCCGATGGTTCTCAAATAGCTTTTATAGGCGATTATGACGGAAATCCTGAAATATATATTATGCCGGGCAACGGGGGAGAACCTGTACGCCTGACTTACAGCATGGATATACCCGGAGTGCCTGAAAGAATGGGACCTGACAAAGTTATTATGCAATGGACAGCAGACGGGAAGAACATACTTTACCGGGGCAGGCAGGAAATGTGGAATTCATTCTGTGGCAAATTATATTATGTTTCCGTAACTGCAGGATTACCGGAGGAACTTCCCTTGCCGAGGGGAGGTTTCGCATCATTGTCACCGGATGGGAGCAAACTTGCATATAACAGAATCTTCAGGGAATTCCGCCCTTGGAAGCGTTACCGGGGAGGTATGGCAGACGATATCTGGATTTATGATTTTAAAACCAAAACTACGGAGGACGTTACTACTAATCCGGCACAGGACATTATTCCGATGTGGTATCAAAACAAGATATATTTTCTTTCTGACAGAGACCATACTATGAATCTGTTTTGCTATGACCTCGATACTAAACAGACGAAAAAAATTACAAATTTTGATAAATATGACTGCAAATTCCCGTCTCTGAACGGAAGTTGCAAAATCATTATG
>DAHXMP010000427.1 GCA_027371665.1 Bacteroidota bacterium
AAGGGCATCTTCCGTTACATTCGAAAATCATCAGGTTTTTCATTCCCTTATAATTATCGGATATTTCCGCATTTGCTGTCTGTTCCCAAACCGGCACCGATATCCCGTATTTATTATTCTGTATTACAAAAATCACCGGGAGTTTTTCAAGTGTGGCACAATTCAACGCCTCCCAAAAATAACCTTCCGAACAAGCTGATTCCCCGCTCGAATATATTGCAACCGCATCGTCGCCGTATTTTTTAATCGCCCTTGCTAAACCTGCGGCATGTTGACTGTGATTCCCCGTACACGACGAAACGTTCTGAATACCGATTGAAGGCTTTGCAAAATGATTGCTCATATGCCTGCCGCCGCCTGCAACGTCATCCTCTTTGCTCAACCCGTTTAATAACAGCTCACGCACGGTCATACCCGCTGAAAGGCAGGTCAGCATATCCCTGTAATATGGAAAAAGAAAATCCTTTTTCTGCCTGAATATCTTACCTATCGCAAGCTGAATCCCGTCGTGCCCGCCGAACGGTGCATGATAAGACCAGCCTTTTGCCATTTTAACATACAAAGCAGCCTTTTCATCCAATCTCCTGCCGAGATGAATCTCACCGTACCATTTCAAAACTGTTTCACTGCTGAAATTCCTCGCATCAAAAGGACAATTTAAAACAATATCCCGTTCCTTACCCATATACACAACTTTTACACGTTTCGGTTCGAGATACATATTCAGAATTTTACCAATAGGTTCACCGTTACCGTTAGATTTCGGTTTCGGTTTAACTTTCCTCTCATTTGCCTTTGCCTTAGTCATTACACTACCTTGTTTCTAAAAATCATAAAAACACAAGTTTTAAAAATAACAAAATTTTAAATTAGTTTTATATAATTATAGATTGACGTGTTTTAATATCAATTATTAATTCATTTGACCCAATCATTATTTTTTTACCGTCTCATAATACCCTTGCCGAAGAATGCCCCTGTCATACTTGTGAAAGCAGGAATCCATCGCTGTCAACCACATCCACACAAATTTTCTCGCAGAGACGCTAAGCCGCAGAGAAAAGAAATTAGTAATTAAAATCAAAACCCAATTACCATTCAGAATTCAGAAATATTTTCAATGCCATTTGTGTTAAAAAAGCATGATTGCGACTTTCCGTCTATTGATTCTGAAATAAATTAAGAATGACCGACGAATCTGCGAACCGGGTAAATCCGTTTAATCTGAAGTTCTTACAATTCGCCTCTCTTTGCGGCTTGCCGACTTTGTGAGAAAATTAATATGACTATTTTAAAAATTTGTCATTAAAAATTTATTGAAAATTAGAAATTAAATATTGAAATTTATTAAATAAATCCCAACACCATTATTAATTAATCATTAGTAATTAATAATTGACTTTGGCATAAACTTTGTTGATTTTTATTAAAGATTTTATTATAAAAGGATGAAAATTTATGGCAAAGTATAAATTTATTATACTTGAAGTGTTAATATTCGCTTTGTGCTTCACTTACACATACAGCCAAAGCCTGAAAGTAATTCGCACAGACGTTGACTCAGCCCGCTCCGGCTTCGTTACAGCGACTTATTCATTTGGCATCGACATCGTCGCCGAAGGAGTTACTAAATGCACGGGAGTTACATTTGAAATGAGATACGACAATTTTCATTACGTCAAATATTCCCAGTGGCAGCCGGGTGCATTCGGTCCAAAGACAACTACGGCGGTAATTTCAGAGCAGGACAATCCTGCTCACCAGGGTAAAGTCTATGTAGGAGCCTCATCAGGCGAAGACATCGGCAATGCAAGCATTGATAATCCCAAGGTTATTCACATTGATTTTGTAGTTATTCCGGATGCTCCAAACAGCGATACAGTTATTATTTCATTCGACAATGTCATGGCAGTTATCAACGACGGCTCCCCGAACGGAAAAATTATCCAGCTCACAACTCAACCGGTTACATATATTATTCATGGCTTTGTAGATGTCTGGCCCGGCGATGCGGACACTAACGGAATCGTTGATATTAGCGATTTCGCAAACATTGACCTTTATCTCGGCTATGGCACCGGACTTATGCCGGGACGTAGTTTCAAAAGGCATGATGCAAGCTCTCTCTGGCAGGCTCAGCGGGTATTGCTTTGGGATGTTCCCGACGCTACCTTTGCCGACTGTGACGGCAATGGCGAAGTTACTGTTACAGACGTCCTAATATGGAAATACAACTTCTTCAAAACTCATTCACGAGCTTACCAGAAAATTGATAAAGTTCAGTCCGTTTGCTTAGTCAATAACGAAGTAAAAAGAACAGATAAATCAATAGCTATCCCTGTTTATCTCAGTTCAGACAAGAATTTTCTGGGTGTAGCGGGCAGGGTAAGCTGGGCTGGTTTGGGCAGTGATGTTAAAGTTCTCGGCATTGATAACGGTAAAATATTTTCCGGTCAGCCTTACTTCTTATTCACACATATAAATAAGGAGCAAAAATACTGCGACTTTGCAGTCGGTTCTTTGAGCGATACTTTTTTTCCTAAAAATTCGGGAATCATCGCTTACCTTATTGTTGAGCCCGGTAATGGAAAATTTATTGACGACAATGTTAAAACCGACGAGTTAACTGGTCTTTCTGAAACTGGTGAACTTTTCAAAATCGAGCCTTCAGTCAGTGCAATTAGTGAACAAAAATCACTTGAACAGAACATCAAAGTTTTCAACAATGCAGATTACATTGTGCTGTTTTTCTATCAAGGCTTAGATGGCTGTGAATCAGTAAATATTTATGATATAATGGGAAGGAAACTGACAGCCACACTGATGAGAAGCGAAAACGAAATAATAATTGACAAAACCAATTTAAATACCACATTACTTCTATTGAATGTATCCTTTAAAAAATGTACAAAGAGTTTTGTCATTTTGAATAAATAAAGAGTAATATATATGGTTAAAAATGACCAAATGAATACTCATCTTAACCATAAAGTTTCATTTATTGATTTTTTTTAGTTCTTTAACATTATAATATTAATAAAATTTGACATATTATCAGTGTCCGTCTTATCGTAATTGCCAGAAACCTTTGACTGGCACTGTTTTTAAATAAAATTTGATTTCTTTCAGACAACAATTTAGGAATTTTGGCACATTAGTTGTATTTATCCAAAACGGGAAATTATCCCGTTAAAAAACTTATCCTTGATTTTCAGGATAAATGCCTGCAAAGGCGATTAAACAAGGAAGTTTATTTTATTAATAATATTCACATGGAGGTGAATAATGCCATTTGCTATAGGAGGCAGTGCAAGAATCAGGACCAACATTCCTGCAGAGAATGCCTATAATGCTCTGGAAATGTCAAGCAGGGAAATCTCGTTAAGACAACTGAGGCTTTCAACCGGTAAACG
Organism: Bacteroidota bacterium; assembly: GCA_027371665.1. Lineage (GTDB taxonomy): Bacteria > Bacteroidota > Ignavibacteria > Kapaibacteriales > UBA2268 > DAHXMP01. The sequence continues at coordinate 3,414 of DAHXMP010000427.1, forward strand.
TATCAATAACGCGGCTGACGATGTCGCAGGTTATATAACCTATAAGGCTCTGGATGCGAGAAACAGTTCGATGAAAGCCGCTTTGAACGCTGTAGGAGATGCCCTCAATGTTACTAATATCCTTATGGATTCTCTCGATAACGTTTCAAATCTTCTGAATCAAATTAAGACTTCGACTGCAAATGCCGCCTCAGGTGCTTTAGGCACTTCGGAACGTGTGGCTCTTGCTAAAGCTGCTTATAGGCTTGCCCAGCAAATCCAGACAATTGCCGATTCTACAGTCTTTGGAGGCAGACAGCTTCTTTCCGGTTCTTTCTCGGCTAATTTCGTAATTGGTACCGACGGGGCAAATAATCTTCTTACATTGACGGTTGACATGTCAACCAACAACGTGGACTTCAATGTGGATAGTAACAACTTTGATATTAATGCTATGAAAGTAAATGTATTTGCAGGTGTAACAAATCTCGACATGAGTTCATTTAACAGTGTTAGTGCTACCAATCTTGGTATCTTCGACGATGCTAGTCTTTCGTTGACATTGACCAGTCTATCGGATGCTATTGATAATGTCAACAAAGTCGCATCATATCTTGGTGGTGTTTCAAACCGAATGTCTTCGCAGGAAGATTTAATCAAGAACCAGGTAACTAATTATGATGCTGCAATTTCGAGGATACAGGATGCAGATATCGCACAGGAACAGCTTCAATTAATCAAAGCACAGTTCCTGCAGCAGTCGTCTCTTGCTTCTTTGGCACAGGCAAATGCTAATCCGCAGGCATTCCTGAAATTAATACAAGGATAGTATTGACAAATTTTTTATTATGACAAGGAGATAGAAAATGCCATTTGCAACTGGAGGTAATGCAAGGATTAGAACGAATATTTCTGCTGAGAATGCATATAATGCCCTCGAAGCTTCGAACAGGGAGATATCATTAAGACAACTAAGGCTCTCGACAGGAAAAAGAATTAACAATGCAAGCGATGACCTAGCCGGCTACATAACATCAAGGGCTTTGTCTTCGAGAAACGGTGCCCTTAAAGCTGCTTTGAATACCGTTGGGGATGCTAATAACATCACAAGTATTGCAATGGATGCTCTGGATAATTTAAGCTCTCTAATCATTCAAATTAAGGATTCAGTAGCACAGGCCGCTTCAGGTGCACTTGGTACCGATGAAAAAGTTGCTCTTGCAAAATCCGCTTACAGGCTTGCTCAGCAAATTCAAACTGTTGTGGATTCTACAGTTTTCGGCGGTAAACAACTTATTAACGGCTCTTACAGTGCCAATTTCTTTATCGGTATCAGTTATTCAAATACTCTGATAACTTTAAGTGTTGACCTGACAACTTCTAATCCTGACCTTAACGTCAGCAATAATAACTTCGATGTCAACAGCACTAATAACATTAACTTTGCCGGAATTTCTAATCTTAACCTTCAAAGCCTGAATGATGTCAGTGCGACAGACCTGGGTATATTTGCTGATAGCATGATGTCAACCACTCTTACGAGCCTTGCAAATGCTCTGGATAATGTCACAAAAGTCGGGGCATATCTTGGAGGCTTTGCAACGAGGCTGACTTCGCAGGAAGATTTGATTAAGAGCCAAATTGTTAATTATGATACAGCTATTTCAAGGCTCGAAGATGCCGACGTTGCACAGGAACAGCTCAATCTTATTAAAGCACAATTCCTCCAGCAGGCTTCTTTGATTTCTTTATCGCAGGCAAACCAAAATCCTAATTCTTACCTGCAATTGATTAGGGGATAGAACAATTAGAAATTAATATAATCAGCACCTCGAACTTAATTTGAGGTGCTTTTTTTAATGAGCTTCAAACCAGTTTTTTCCCACTCCAATATCTGCTATAACAGGGATTTCACCGAGTTTCAATGCATTTTCCATTTCAGACTTAACCAATGATTTCATCGTATCGAGTTCATCGGGAAAAACCTCGAAAACAAGCTCGTCATGCACTTGCAAAAGCATAAGCGACTTCAATTTTTCTTTAATCATTGCATCGTTCACTTTTATCATTGCTATTTTAAGCATATCTGCCGCTGTTCCCTGTATAGGCATGTTTATGGCTGCCCTTTCGTCGGCGGCTCTTAAATTATGATTTTTACTATTTATATTTGTGAAATACCTCCTTCTACCCAAGACTGTTTCGGCATATCCCTTCTTTCTTGTCGAGGCAATAGTATCGTCAATATATTTTCTAATCCCCGGATACTTTTTAAAATAATTGTCAATTATTTCCTTGGCTTCGGTTCTTCCCATCCCAAGTCTCTGGGCTAAGCCGAAACTGCCGAGTCCGTACATTATTCCGAAATTCACCGTCTTGGCAACTCTTCTCATATTTGAATCAACATTTTTATGAGGAACATCAAAAAGAATTGATGCCGTCGCTGAATGAATATCCTTTCCCTCAATAAATGCTTTTTTTAAGTTGGTATCCCTGCTGTAATACGCCATCACCCGAAG
>DAHXMP010000451.1 GCA_027371665.1 Bacteroidota bacterium
TTACATACTCTTTTTAATTATTAGAAATCATGAGGAATAAAGAAATTGTTAGTATGACCAACAAATTTAATATCGGCTGTTGACTTAGTAAAATTAAATTGTTCATATAATTTCTCACTATCATTATTAATATTTTGATAATAAATTTTTTTGGAATTACTAAATTGAAGAAAATTTTCAAATATTTGTTTATCAATTAATCTATTAAAAAAAGGGAATGAATAACCAATAATAACCATGATCTCTGATTCATTTAAGTGATGTATTAAATCTTGTTTTGCTTCTTCATCCGAAATATCTTCAAATAACTCTGATTTTTCCCATGCAAAATGAAATAACAATTGACCATCATTAATGAAATTTTGAATATTTGTAAATATTTCTCTTTCATATTCTATGTTTTTACTTAAATCAAATATACTATTAACAAAATTTTGATTAGAATTAAGGAAGTTCAAACCTGCTATCCCATTTAGATGATAAATCTGATAATATTTCGGTATATCAATTATTTCTAATTTGCCAATTCTTGGCCAATAATTTATAAGTGGAAGATGATATGTCACATTATTCTCAGTATACTCAAATTTTTCGTTCCTAAAATACTCACCTGCTATTTCTATTTGAAAATCATAATTCCAAGTTAAAATTTTAATATCTGTTGGAAAAGCTTTATTCGACATTGCAGATACAATAAAACTTAAATAACGTTTATCTAACTTTATAAAAGGACCTTGATCATTATGATGTATATATTTATGAAATATTAATTGATGTAAAATAAAGTAAATAGAAATATATTTTTTCAACTTATTCAAATATGGATCTTCAGTGAGATATAAATATTTTGCATAAGTATCAATTGTATTAAATTCCTCATTTTTTTGTGATAAAAGATTTAATTCATCTATTATTTTCCTAACAAATACTTTATTATTTATTGCATCTGGAACAAACTGACTTAACTCTGTTGGATGAGAACTATCAACCAATAAAGAATTTAATCGTCTATTTAAACTTAATATACTATCTGATAAATTCCTAACAATTGGTAAAGCCTGTTCGCTTGCTCCAGCACCTAAAAGATATGTAATTTTCATTCTTCAGAATCTAATAATATTTTTAAAATTTTTTCAATATTAGCAAAATTAATCTGCTGCCCACCTATATTCAAAATCTTCACCATTTAAAATTAAAGCATCTTTTAATTTTGAACTAATTTCTTGACCACCAGGCATCATGGGTAACATATTAAAATAATTCCTTATGGCAAAATTTATTCCAGCTAAACAGGTTTTAGCTTTTATCCAATTTTGAGGACTAAAAACTCTATTCTGAGGTTGTGGTTCATTAGCAGCGGCTTCTAAAGCCATATTTAAGCTTATTCCTGATATTTTAATTATTTCACTAACCATATTAAGGTTTTTTGCTTTTTCCCAGCAGCTATGAGGATTGGGTACTCTATCGGATTGATTATTAGAAATTGCAAAGCACATAGAGATAGCATACAGTTGATGATAAGGCGCATAAGCCTTCATTGCAAGTAAAGTCTGATCTAAACTTAAAGGATTATCAGATGACCAACATTTTAGTATTTCTTGCATCCAAAAATTTAATGCTTGGACATTTTCAGGTTTATAATCTCTTTTAAAAAGTATTTCAAAATATTTATCAAATATTTTTGTTTCACCATATGAAATATTAGGTCTTTGAGAATGCCAAGCAATCAACCATTTACCAAAATCTGATAAATCAACTATATAATTATTATTCTTTTCAGGTGGGTTAATTTCACCTCTTTTAGTTTTGAAATAACCTTGTGAGTATTTCTGTTCAAATAATCTTTTTATATTCAAAACTCTTTTATCATTACTTCTTAAATCTCTTGGTTTAACTGCACTTTGAGAATTTGTATTTGTACTAATTTTATCTGCTCTTTCTCTTTGGGGAATTTCATAAAATCTGAAGAGTATATAGGAATCATTTAATGTTTTTACTTTTTCACTACAACTTAATATTGTATTCAGTGATTGACAACCATTAACTACTTGCAATCCATATAAATTTAATTTGCTATCCTCTAAAATTAATTTATTACATATTGCAGTTATACCATTATGGAAAAAGAAAAAATCTCTATATTTATCGCTATATATAGTATTTTTAATACCTTTATTAACTGTATTATTTAAACCCAAACTTTGTCTTACATTTTTTTGGAAAAGGGTCCCATCCTTTATTCCTGGAATTGAAATTGTTTCTTTCAATGGTATCGATGCTATTATTACCTTAGTATTTGCAATTTCTGTATCAAGAAACTTACTTTGAGATAAATCAATTGCATGTATAATTGAAGGATTATCCTTTTCAATAGCTAAATCATATCTTCTTTTCAATTCCTCATTATCAATCAAATCAATTGATGCAGAAAAATCATCTATTTCTGATGATTCACCAATGGCTTTTTGAAATGCATCTAAATCACTATTAGCACCTTCAGTTAAGGATGATGTAGTAACTAATTCAAATGCAATTTTATATTCATCTTCGATTGCTTTTGCAACTTCATGTAATTTTCTTTTAAGTTTATTATTACCATCTTCTTGTAATCTTATTAAATCTTTTATTTGTATCCAAGATGATAATACTTCCCTAACTGGTTCAGCATCAATTACTTCTTGATTTAAATATTTACCTTGTATTATATATATTGTTGATTTATCATTATCAATATATATAGCATCTATTTGTTTATCATTAGGACCATCTGTTATGTCATCTTTAGCTTCAACCATATCACGCAAATAAATATTTCGTAAATACCAAGCTACAAATCTTTGGCCATCATTACAATAATTTTGCTGATAATAATCATTCTTTATTTCTTCTTTAATTTTGTTAAACATAAATTCTCCAATTAATTAAAATAATTATTATTTTTGACATACATCCCTCAGAATGTAGAATCTATCTATATTTAAGAGCTATTTCAGAGAATATAATAAAGTATAGTTATGAACAGTATAAATAACTTATCAAATCATTAGGATTAAACTAATTAATATTACTGAGAAAAGCAAGTTTTTATGAAAATTTTTTTAATTTTGGTTTTATAAATTTTTCAAAAATTGATTTATGCCGAGTTTGTACATAATTGCAGGGTGCAACGGTGCGGGAAAGACGACTGCTTCGAATACGATTCTACCTGATATTCTGAACTGCAGGGAGTTTGTCAATGCCGATTATATTGCGTCCGGGCTGTCGCCTTACCAGCCGGAAGCCGCCGCAATTGCCGCAGGAAGAATTATGCTGAAAAGAATAAATGACCTTCTAAACCAGAACAAAACATTTGCTATAGAAACTACTTTGTCGTCGAAAACGCTTGCCAACACTATTAAAACAGCAAAAAGCTTTAATTACAATGTCATATTATTATATTTCTGGCTTAATTCAGTCGGGCTTGCAATACAGAGAATTAAGGAACGTGTCAGGAAAGGCGGGCATAGTATTAGCGATGATATTGTCGAGAGAAGATATTACCGTGGTTTGAAGAATTTGTTCGATGTGTTTTTGCCGCTTGTAGACAAATTTATTATCTTTGATAATTCAGGCAATAAAGCAATCAAAATTTCCGAAACAGATGTTAAAGGTAAACAGATTATTTATAATTTTGAAAAAATGAACGAATTGATGAGGATTGTAAATGACGGCAAACATCAAAAGGGATGAAACCCTGGTAAAAATAGAAAGAGGCGTAAAGCTTTACCACAAGCGGCTTCTCGCAGAGAAGAGAAAAAATAACGAGGAGCTCATTATTTCAAAAAATGGAAAGATTGTGAGGCTCAAGCCTGACGAGTTTCCGGATGTGAAGTAAGATTCTTCGACTACGCTCAGAATGACAATTAACTATACTTTTTTAATGAGCTTCGCCCATGTATCCTTTAGTGTTACAGTTCTGTTGAAGACGGGCTTCCCGGGCTTTGAGTCAAGGGTGTCAACGCAGAAGTAGCCTGCACGTTCGAATTGCCAGCGGCTTCCGGGAGCGGCTTCCTTTAATGAAGGCTCGAGCTTTGCCTGAACGATTTCGAGCGAGTTTGGATTCAGAAATTGACTGTAATCCCCTTCGCCTGGATTTTCAACATTGAAAAGCTGTTCAAAAATTCTCACTTCAGCATCAACTGCATGGAAGGCTGAAACCCAGTGGATTGTTCCCTGCACTTTCCTTCCGTCGGGAGAGGAACCGCCGCGAGTTGTCGGGTCATAGGTGCAGTGTATTTCAGTGATTTCACCTTTATCATCTTTAACAAAGTCTGTGCATTTAATATAATAAGCATATCTAAGCCTGACTTCCCGTCCCGGTGCAAGACGGTAGTATTTTTTGGGAGGTTCAAGCATAAAATCGTCTTTTTCGATATACAAAACTTTTGAGAATGGGACTTTACGGGTACCCATTGATAAATCTTCCGGATTATTGATAGCTTCGATTTCTTCGAATTGGCTATCCGGATAATTGTCAATGATTACTTTCAGGGGACGGATTACAGCCATAGCTCTTTGGGCATGTTTATTCAGGTCTTCCCTAATGCAATATTCGAGAAGTGCATAATCAACTACGCTGTCTTTTTTTGCAACACCGATTCTCTCAGAAAAATCACGGATTGATTCCGGCGTATAGCCTCTCCTTCTTAATCCGCTGATTGTAGGCATCCTGGGGTCATCCCATCCCGAAACGATTTTCTTTTCAACCAGCTCAAGAAGTTTCCTCTTGCTCATTAATGTATAGGAAAGATTCAGCCTTGCAAATTCTATTTGCTGTGGATGATAAACTCCCAATTGGTCGAGATACCAGTCATACAGGGGACGGTGGTCTTCAAATTCTAAAGTGCAGACTGAATGAGTTATTTTCTCAAGTGAATCAGACAGGCAGTGAGTAAAATCATACATTGGATAAATGCACCATTTGTTACCGGTTCTGTGATGATCTGTCTTGAGGATTCTGTATATAACCGGGTCCCGCATGTTAAGGTTCCCGGCTGCCATGTCAATTTTTGAGCGAAGGGTTTTTGCTCCTTCTTCGAATTCACCCGCTCTCATTCTTTCAAAAAGGTTTAGGTTCTCTTCGACAGAACGATTTCTGTATGGACTTTCTTTTCCTAATTCTGTTAGAGTCCCTCTTGTTGCGTGAACTTCATCGGCAGTCAAATCGCAAACATAGGCTTTTCCCATTTTAATAAGCTGAACCGCATAATCATAAAGCTTATCGAAATAATCCGATGCATAGAAACACCTGTCTTCCCAATCAAAGCCTAACCAGTGAACGTCCTCCATAATCGAATCAACATATTCCGTTTCCTCTTTTGAAGGATTAGTATCATCGAACCTGAGATTACATAAACCTTTGTATTCTTTTGCCAAACCGAAGTTCAGGCAGATAGATTTTGCATGTCCGATATGAAGATAGCCATTCGGTTCGGGAGGGAAACGGGTTTGTACCCTTCCTTCCCATTTATTGGTTTTAAGGTCATCGTCAATTATCTTTTTAATAAAATTTGTCGGAACTGTAGTACCGTTATTTTTAGCCATATTTAATACCGTTTCAAAACTAATAAAAATGAAATTGGATTTAAGACGAATACGAAAATAATTATTTATTTCTTTGCTATAAAATAAGAGTTTATATGGGACTATCGGATATAAACTTTACAAGTTTATATAACATAAGGACTAAATAAGATTTTAAACCACAGCAGGCAATTTAGTGTCTAATATTCAAAAGTAAAATTTGATATTAAAATCGGATATTTAAAACAATCAGGAGAAAAAGATGAAAAGAATGTTTGTACTTACAATAGCATGTTCAATGTTGCTTTTGATGACAAGTTCCAATAATTCGTTAAGCCAATCGAACCAGGAAACTAACAAGGATACAAAAATTGTTCAGCAAAACAGAGGCCCGAATTTCATTGATAAGAATAATGACGGTATTTGCGATAATTGGCAGAACAGAACAAGCAGAAAATTATCAAGGAATGGCAGGGGCTTAAATTTTATTGATAAAAATAACGATGGTATATGTGATAATTTGCAAAACAGGAGTAACAACTCAACAATTCAGAGAGGAAGAAATTTTGTTGATAGTAATAAGGATGGGATTTGCGACCATAGACAGAACGGTACCCGGTTTAAGAACGGAAAAGGATATGGTGGAATGATGGGTACTTGTGACGGTACAAGAAAAGGTAGAAGAGGAAACAGATAATATAAGCTGGCTGTAAATCACGTTCTTTATCCCCTGGTTTTGATAGAATCAGGGGATTTTTTTTTATATATCATTTCGATTTATCTCAGGTTCTGTTTATATTGTATAAAATAAAAATTGCATTATTTTTTAAGGTGAAATAATGACGATGACTTCTTTCTTATTGCGTATGCTTTGCTTTTTGTTCCTTTTTATTCTTTATACAATTATTTTGTCTGCACAAACTTCTGCTCCTGTGCCTTATGATTTATCGAACGGGGCATACCGGCTTTTAAGCTGGGATTCATCTTCTGCCGTAAATCCAGCAGGAACTTATCCCCCGAACATGGTTTTTCATCAGTCTGGCAAAACTGACCCATTGCTCGAAGATGAAATGGATTCCGACTGGAAATGCGGATATAATCTAAATACACGCTCACGTATTAACGGCTTGGGTGACGGAGGATTTAGCTTTTGCAATACGGGGCAGGTGCAGGATTCGACTGTATGCGATGGTGCCGGGTATGCCGGCGATGCGGTGCTTGCATTAAGAACCGTGAATCATAAAAATATTAATGTATCGTGGATAGCTGGGTTTGTCAGCATATCCACAAACGGAAGCCGGCAGTATTGCATTAGGCTTCAGTACAGGCTCGGGAACTCGGGTTCTTTTTATGATGTAACCGATTCTGCCGGAAATTTGGTTGAATATAATTATTCCGGCTATATTAATCAGTCGCCTGCACAGCCTCATGATACCTCATTTTCGATTATTCTACCGGATGAAACTAATGATAAGATTTTGGTTCAGCTTCGCTGGAAATATTATTACCTGCCGTCCGACACGAGCAGCGGTGCAAGGCCTAAGCTGAAGGTTGACGATATCATCGTGAGCGGGGAAATTATCAATGGTGTGAACGATGTTACAAATAACGGGACATTTATCAGCTCAATAATCCCGAATCCCGCAAGTTCGGAAATCGAACTAAAAATCATTTCAAACAGGATGAAAAAAATAAACGTAAAAGTTGCAAATCTTCTCGGATATGAAGTTCTGAATCAATTTGCAGATTTGAACGAAGGCGAAAACATAATAAAAATCAACTTATCGCAAACCGGATTAACTCACGGGGTTTATAACTGCTGTATTAAAAATGACGAAAGCTTCGATTGCAGGAAAATTATTTTATTACAATAACTTACATGATTAGTACAATATAGAGATAATCATATTATCGAATCTATGACGACCGCCGTTGTGATGGTAAAGCAGCGATGGTCATGGACTCAGACCGATATTATGCATGATTGATAATTTAAATTCCAATTAATACCAAAGCTTTTTCAAAATCATAATTTAAACGATATTTCGTCGAAAATCATATTAAACGATTGGCACGGATTTTGGTTAATCCGGCATATAGGATTGTTTTAATTGTGAGGTCGTTATGAAAAAAGAATTTTTGAAATATATCCCGGTATATGTACTGAGTCTCTTTATCATCGTATTCATTATTTTCGCTAGGAATTCTGCTGATGATAAAGAAAGCAATACAAAGAAAGAACTGAACGGGCTTTATGAACAATATGACGATGGTTTATTGAAAGCTTTTTTATCGCTAAACGAATTGAGGCCATTTTCGATTATTCAGTTCGATAAATTCAGCGATAAGTATGATAATGAATGGACTTCGCCAACAAAAATGGCGGAGAGATTAAATAGGAAAGACAGGGAACTTCTAATTAGCCGTGTTGCTGGCTATGTGGATAGATTAAAGGATAAACAAAAAGCAAGTGACATTCTCAATAAGCTAAAATACTGGTGCATTGCCGACGAACAATTCTACCTTCTGAAAGACAAAATCGGATTATCCGATGATATAGTATTCAAGGCACTCTCCCAAGTTGCAGGCACGAGTCATATATTCACACAGGAAAAAGACAACAAGCTAAAAGATGTAAGTAATATGAATAGTAACCAGATAGAACATTTATACATCGAGACGATAAATTATATAAGCGGACTAAGCCTTAATGAGCAATTAAAATGTTACGGCGAAGTGTATAATCAGTTGTCTGTATTGACAATGAAATAATATTTTATCACCGTTTTATTCCAATCAAAAAATATTTATTTTATAATTCATTGATAATATTAGAGTTCTCTCTCTCTATTAATAAATAAATTTGGAAATTTGGAAAATTCTTTTTAGTATTGCGGTTGACTACACAGATAATTATTATATGGACAATGGAATGCATATTAATATATAAAAGCGGCGAAAGCCGCAAAGCCTGATTCGGTAAGGCACACGAAGCGTAAGGATTAGTGAATTAAAATAGAAGAAGCAGGGAAAAGAAAAGTTTTACACGTGTCACATTGAGCGGAGTCGAAATGTGATAATAGCAGTCTTCGACTACGCTCAGACTGACACTGCTCAGGAATTTTTCAATAACTAATTCGGAGGCACAATTCAGGACAAAACAAATCATCAAGCAGGAAAGCCGGTATGCACGAAGTGTGCATGGAGCAATAGATACAAAAAAATAGAGCCGAAGGGCGAAGCCCGACGGCTCCGAGCACTGAAGCTCTTATCCGCACAAAAGTTTTGAGCTATAAATGCGGACTAAGAGCAAAAATAATTAATAATTGTTTTTGTTTCAAATTTTTTAAGTAGACTTGATATGAAAAAGTATTTTATGCTTTTCATAATTTTATTAATTCTAAGAGTTGTAACACAAGCCCAAGAACAATTCTGTGGTCCTGGTTATGAGCAAAGGGATGCTTATTTAACATATCCTATCCCAGGAGGTGATCAATGTAACATTTATGTTATATATTGCTGCAAATGGGATGAAGCAACTAACACAGTAACTTTTTTCTGGGTTTATATTGAAGCTACAAGTGAAGATCATTGTTTAGCCAATATACAAAATTGGCAATTATTCTTTAATTGGCTTGATGAACAACTAAAATATGAGGCATATTCTTATTGTAGTCCCATACCACC
>DAHXMP010000454.1 GCA_027371665.1 Bacteroidota bacterium
TTATTAGATGGCTTGCAAGGGCATTGAGCATACTGATAATAATAATTTTTTTGATGTTTGTTATACAGGATTTAGGCAAGGGTGTTAACGGTTCGCATATGGTAGGCTATATGGGCCCTTGCCCTCCGGGTGGTACACACAGGTATTTCTTCAAACTTTATGCAGTTGATAAAATGCTCGATTTGGGAGCAGGTGCTACAAAAAGCGAACTTCTCGATGCTATGGATGGACATGTACTCGGTCATGCACAATTGATGGGAAGATACAGAAGAAAATAATTAATAATTGAAAATTGAGAATTAACAATTATTATTTCAGGAAATAATTGGAAAATTGCACTAAAAGTGTGTAAATTAAATTTAATTAAAAAAACGATTCATTGAAAACATTGAGGTTAAAAATGATATATCCGCCGAAAAATGCTGGAGGTGTAGTTATTAGATGGCTTGCAAGGGCATTGAGCATACTGATAATAATAATTTTTTTGATGTTTGTTATACAGGATTTAGGCAAGGGAAATTTACTATCAAAAGACATTTGGACGGGGATAATTGAATTTCTGGCTATAGCCGGTCTTATGTATTCTTTCTTTGATGAAAGAAACGGTGGAATTGCAGGTTTTGCATTAGGAATGGTTTTTATTTTTGTTGAAGGCAGTTTCAACTTTTATTACTTTTTTATTCCTCTGTCAGGAGTATTGTTTTTTATTTCAAGGCTTCTTTCTGTTGAAAGCGAAGAAAAAAGAACAACGAGTACTTAAATGGTTAGTTTAACTAAGCGTGTCGGAAACAAATATATTTAGATTTTGTTCTCATTCCGGCTACGCTCAGTATGACATTATATTAAAATTCTGATTTTTAAAAGAGGAAGAAATTCCTTTACGAACCACATCTGAGTTAATTACGAATTACGAAAGACGAATGACGAATTAGTCGTTAATTTTCTGGAAATAATTTTTCTAATCTACGTAACATCAGGGGTAATTATGAAAAACTTCTTCTCCTTTCCATTATTCATCATAGGTTTAATAATTCTTGCCGGCTGCGGAATAGGTAATACAGTAAAAATAGTTGATTTCAGGCCTTCGGGTGAAGTAGGCACGCTAACAACTTTTACAATTGAATTTTCCAAAGATTTGGCTCCGCAAAATATCATTGATAAATGGATGACAGATGAATTTATAAAGTTCGAGCCGAAAATTCCCGGAAAATTCAAATGGACTTCCGCAAGCACATTAATTTTTTCTCCCGATTTTAAATTAGAGCCGATTCAAAATTACACAGCTGAAATAACGGATAAAGTATTATTTAAAAAAAACCTGAGGCTCAGCACCGAGACTGTGCAATTTCACACTCCTGATTTCGATATCAATAAAGTTGATTTGTTCTGGACACATATACCCAATTCAAATTACAAAGTCAGCGTTCAGGCTAACCTTCATTTCAATTATCCTGTAGTTCCGGATATGCTAAAACAATACCTCATCGTGAAACATGACGGGCTGCCTGCTACGGATTACCAGATAGTAACGAGAGATAAATCCGATTTAATAGCTGTGAATTTCGGAGAAGTACAGGAAACAGAGAAAGAACAGAATTTTTCGATTACAATAAAAAAAGGATTGATGTCGGTTGTCGGGAAAAAAGCTTTATCCGATGACAGGACCTTTTCAAACAAGCTCGAGGCTATAACAAAACTAGCAATTACCGGTGTAACTGCGGGATTCGACGGGCAGACAGGATGGATCGAAGTCGGAACGACACAGATGGTTGACGCTCAAAATTTAAAGGATTATGTCAGTACAGAGCCTAAAAAGGATTTAAGCTTTTTTGTCAACGATAATATGTTCAGGATAGAGACTAACCTCGAAAACGTTCAGACTGTATTATTAAAAATTAAAAAAGGACTGCCGGGGTTGTACGGAGGTGAATTCGATTATGATTATGAGCAGGAAGTTTCGATGGTTAATCTTGACCCTTCGATAAATTTTGCGGATAAGAAAGGGAAATACTTAATGCTGAACGGGCAAAAAAATCTGCAAATAAATTTTGTCAATATTGAAGAAGCCGATGTCGAGGTTTCACAGGTTTTCAAGAATAATCTCCTTTATTTCCTGAACCAGTTTTCATATAATTATAGCGATGATTATTACGATGATTATGGTTATAACAGCGATATATATGTAGGCGATTACGGGAGACTGCTCTACCAGGATAAAATTGACCTGACAAATCGCAGGAACTGGCTCGAGAAGAGGAATCTTAATCTTAATAAATTAATCGGGCAGAAATATAAAGGAGTTTATGTCGTAAATGTACGTTCCTCGCAGGACAGGTGGGTGAACGATTCGAAAATGCTCGCTTTGACCGATTTGGGAATAATTGCTAAGCAATCCGGTAATGAATTTATCGTGTTTATAAATTCGATAGCTGCTACTCAGCCTGTAGAAGGTGTGGATGTCAGCGTGATTTCCACTAATAATCAAACACTTCTTTCCGGGAAGACCGATAAAGAAGGAGTGATTCGCTTTATGGATATTAAAAAGAAAATTGAAGGTTTTACGCCGAGGCTTGTAGTTGCAGAAACTGATAATGATTTTAATTATATTGATTTGAAGGAAGCATTTATCGAAACTTCCCGCTTCGATGTCGGCGGCTTGTCCCAATATTCGGATGATTATAACACTTTTATTTACAGCGACAGAAATATTTACAGGCCCGGGGAAACAGTTCACCTGTCGGCTATTGTCAGGGATGATAAGATAGAAACTGTAAAGGACATTCCCGTAATACTAAAAGTTTTTACTCCAATGGGGAAGACATTATTCGAGTTGAAAA
>DAHXMP010000459.1 GCA_027371665.1 Bacteroidota bacterium
TTATTTCCACCGCTTTCGCAGACCTCGGCTTCGATGTTGATATAGGTCCCCTATTCCAGACACCTGAGGAAACGGCACGTCAGGCTGTCGAGAACGATGTGCATATAGTCGGTGCAAGCACTCTCGCCGGAGGAATGGCAAAGGCTATCGAAACCGGCTTGCCGAAAATGAGAATTGAAGAGGCTTCTGCAAGACGCCAGGCTAAGATTGATTCTGGAAGAGAAATCATCGTCGGAATCAACAAATATCAGCTCGAGAAAGAAGACCCGATTGAAATTCTCGAGGTTGACAATACTGCCGTGAGAGAACAGCAAATAAGGCGGTTGAAAGAACTGCGTTCGGGCAGGAATGAGTCCAAAGTTAAGTCTGCTCTCGAAGAACTGGCAAGAGCAGCCAAAACAGGAGAGGGAAATCTTCTGGATTTGTCCGTAAAAGCGGCAAGGGAAAGAGCCAGCCTGGGTGAAATTTCTTTTGCACTCGAAAAAGTTTTTGGCAGGCATAAGGCTATGCTCCGCTCAATTTCAGGTGTTTATAGTTCGGAATATGCAGTAAAAGAGGAGATTGAAAAAGTGAGAAACACGGCAGACGAATTTGAAAAGCTCGAAGGGAGGCGTCCGCGAATACTTGTCGCTAAGATGGGTCAGGATGGACATGACCGCGGTGCTAAGGTTATTTCCACCGCTTTCGCAGACCTCGGCTTCGATGTTGATATAGGTCCCCTATTCCAGACACCTGAGGAAACGGCACGTCAGGCTGTCGAGAACGATGTGCATATAGTCGGTGCAAGCACTCTCGCCGGAGGGCATAAAACGTTAATCCCCCAGCTAATAGCAGAATTGAAAAAGCTCGGCAGGGATGATATAATGGTTGTCGTTGGTGGTGTTGTCCCGCCCCAGGATTATGAGTTCCTTTTCAATGCAGGAGTAACGGCTATTTTCGGTCCCGGTACGGTAATTCCCGTTGCAGCACAGAAAGTGTTGGATGAATTAATAAAAAAAAGAAGCCGGTAAAATATGGCAAAAAGAATAGTAATTGAATCTCATAAACCCGAATGGTCTTCAGGAAAAAAGTCCGAAGGATTTGCTTCAAGTGTCATTAGCGGAATTAATAAGTCATCTCAGAAAAAAGAGAGCAAGAAAATAAGAACAAAAGAACTGACTGTTGATGATTATGTCAGGGGCATTTTGTCGGATAACAGGACTATTCTTGCCCGGGCAATAACTCTCATAGAAAGCAATGCACCGAAACATTCGGGAATGGGACAGGAAGTTCTGGGTAAGATTCTCAAAAAGACGGGTAAATCAATCAGGATAGGAATTACGGGCGCTCCCGGTGTCGGCAAAAGTACATTTATCGAGTCTTTGGGAACATACCTTTGCAGCGAGGGACATAAAGTAGCAGTGCTTGCAATTGACCCCAGCAGCAGCCGTTCGCGTGGTTCCATTCTCGGAGATAAAACGAGAATGGAGCAATTATCGAAGAATCCGAATGCCTTTATAAGGCCATCTCCTTCGGGAGGGACGCTCGGTGGTGTAGCAAGAAAAACACGCGAAACTATTCTGCTATGCGAGGCTGCAGGTTTCGATGTAATAATTATCGAAACGATTGGCGTCGGCCAAAGCGAAATCACAGTACGCTCTATGGTGGATTTTTATTTGCTTCTTATTCTGCCCGGTGGCGGTGACGAGCTTCAGGGCTTGAAAAAAGGTGCTGTGGAGCTTGCAGATGCTATTGCAATCAATAAGGCGGACGGGGAAAATATCAAAACGGCAAATCTCACAAAGGAACAATACAAGCAGGCGGTTCATTATCTTTTGCCTGCAACCGAAGGCTGGGAGACGCAGGTCTTAACTTGTTCGGGTTTGGAAAACGAAGGGATTGAACAGCTTTGGGATTTAATTAATGAGTTTGAGATGAAAGAAAAAAAATCCGGTGTTTTTGATTCCCGCAGAAAAGAACAGGCTCTCGATTGGGTAAATGCAATGCTCGAAGAGACACTAAATAGCCGCTTCTATTCTAATCCAAAAGTTGTGAAAAAGAAAATTGAAATTGATAAAAAACTGCTCGAAGGAAAGATTACTCCGGCAAATGCAGTAAAAATA
>DAHXMP010000469.1 GCA_027371665.1 Bacteroidota bacterium
TAAAAGATTTTATTTTTTCTATTGCAATTTCTCGAGTAAGCATTTTTTAATTTTTTCTACTTTGTTAAAAATTGATGTCGTATAATCAGAATCACATATTTTATTAATTTCAAACAGATAATCCGGATAACGGCCTTCTAACTGAAAGTCATTGAATTCTTCCAAAAAGAGTAAATCTTCTTGTTCAAAATGTTGATTGGATTCGTTCAATAATTTTACAAGATTGTGGGTTTTTGGAGGAAAATTCTCTTTATTATTCTGTACCCAGATTGCTTTGCATAATTTTTCCAAAGTAAGATGAGCAAAAAATAAACAATGAACATTTCTGCCGGATTGAAGTTGGATAAAGTCATTTTATTCGGCTCATATGCTCATAATCTTCAGAACGATTCATCTGATATTGATGTTGCCCTGGTATCAGATGAGTTTACAGGATTTGGTTTTGAGGACAGGAAACTTTTTTCAAAAATCAATATAAAAAAAGAATATATTGATATTGAAACGAAAACTTATCCAACAGAATATTTTGAAAAGGGAGACCCTTTTATCGAGGAAATCATGAAAACAGGAATCGAAATCAATTAAAATGTTTTTATGGTTGTGTTACTTCTAAATCTTTGCAGATTTTTTTTTACAAGATATTCGAAGATTTAATTGTGGCGCAGAATTGATAATACTTTCTTCTAGGCACGGTTTATATAATCAGTATGATTTCCTCCTTCCCTTAAGAAATCGCATCCTTGTTTTTCAAGATGTCTTATAAGGTCTTTCCTTTTCATATCATCAGACTAAACCAAGATTATCGGTTCCTTAAGTATACCTTCTGGAAGCTCTTCTTCGGCAAGGGTCCTGTTAGCTTCCAGAACCAGTTTGATTGCTTCTTCCAGATTTTTGCGTGCCTCGTCTAAAGTTTTCCCTGTGTATTTGCCCCGGGGAGTTCTTCAACATAAGCTACATAGCCCTCGGGAACTTTCTTATTAACTGCTGTCAGTTCAATATTCATCCTTTTGCCTCCACAATTAATTTTTTTTTGACGAAAATACGAAAGAAATTAATAAAAAAATCCTCTTCCGCAACAGCAGAAGAGGATTTCTTATTATCTATTAAATCCCTCTTGAGCTCCCTTTTTCAAAGGGAGAAATCAAAGGTTAATTCCCATCAATATAATATGGCATAGCCATTATGACTTTTTCTTTGCGGGCGATGCCGAGCAAATCGAACATATAATTTACTTCATGCTTCATTCCGTCTGGCATAGCTTCATAAAAGTACCCTATTTCGTTTTGTGTAATTCCGAATAGCTTTGAGAATACTTTTCCGAACCAACTATTTGTCTGTGCGTCATCATCTTCATGCTTGCCCATCCCGAACATCTTCAGCAATACCTCGAACGGGTCTTCAGGTTCGGGATAAATTTTGACGTAAACCTTGACACTGTCAGGAATGCCTATTCTTCTTTTGGCAATATCAATTGCGGTTTGGTAGCCTCCGAGAACGTCAACCAGTCCGAGTTTGTAAGCATCTTCGCCGGTCCACACCCTGCCTTTTGCTATGGCATGGATTTGCTCGAATGTTTTATGCCTGTGAAATGCTACTTTTTCGATGAACCTGTCATATATTGATTTCCCGGCTGTATATAGCATTTTTTTATCTTTATCCGTAATCGGATACAAACCGTTCAGAGTTTGTGCGGCTGGACCTGTGGATACTGTGTCGGGCGATAAATCAAGTTTTTTCATCAGTCCGCTCATGTTTGGTATAGCGAGGATAACTCCTATCGAACCGGTAATCGTAGCGGGACTGGCAATTATTGTATCGCAAGCCATGGGAATATAATATCCACCGGATGCGGCGACATCGCTCATAGATGCATAAATCGGCTTCACTTTCTTCGTTTTTATTATTTCTTCCCTGATTGCATCGGAAGTAATCACCGAACCGCCGGGGCTGTTAATTCTGAGGATTATTGCTTTTATATCCTTATCTTCACGGGCTTTCTTAAGATATTTAACCATTGCACTTGTCGTAATCTTGCTTTCATTATCGAATGGACTGTTTGCAACATCGTCTGAAACCGTTCCTTCTGCATATATGATAGCAATCTGTTTGCTCTTGTCGGCAACTTTCTGTTTTGTCTCAGGCTTATCGCCCAGGTAATCTTCAATGCCGACGAGCCTGAGTTTACTGTTTTTATCATCAATTTTATTTTTACCGAAAATCTGTTCCTTCATCATATCCTTAACGTCTGATTCCTGGGCAAAATCGTCAATAAAGCCCAAAGCTTTCATCGAATCGGCAGTAAAAATCCCGCGGTTTAAAGCCTCGAGAGCGAATTTCCGGTCCATTTTCCTGTATTGCACTATTCCATCGAGGAACATGCCGAGTCTCTGGTCTAAAATGACTTTCGTCTGCAATCGTGCGGAATCGCTGAAATTTTTTCTTGAAAGCTGTTCCCCGGCGGACTTGAAGTCTTCAAAACCCAGGACATAGAAATCAACTCCGATTTTATCGAGAAAGCCTTTAAGGAATAATCCTGTAACCCCGAATCCGTTCATTTCAGCCATGCCTTCAGGGGGCATAAATATTTTATCTGCCGGCAGAGCCCTGTAATAATCGGGTTCAGAGCAAACCTCCATAAATGCATAAATAAACTTACCCGAAGATTTGAAATCATTAAGGGCATCCTGGATTTCCTTAGATTTTGCAAAACCCATCTGTGTCATTTCAGCTTTATAATAAATACCTTTTATTCTCTTGTCAGACTTGGCAGTCTTAATAGCTTCAAGCACATCGGGAAAAGAAGCATTGCATTGATTGCCCAAAAAGCTGAACGGTGTCTTCCGGCAGGTTTCATTTAATATTTTTCCCATATCGAGATAAAGTACCGAATTTGACTTGACCTCGTAAGATTGTTTTTCGAAGGGCGACATAACAGAGCCGATAACTGCAAAAATAATTATAAAAATAATTGCAAGTATTCCCACAACAATAACGACAGGAATCCACCATCGCGATTTCCTTCGATATGTCGGGTAATATTGAGGTGGAATCGGCGGCGGTATAGTAGTTTGTCCGTTTGACATTTTATTCTCCAAAAAATTAAACAGTGTTACTGAGTTTTATTACGTTTATCAAAAAAAAATGTTTCTAATTAATATAAACATTAGCTTGCCCTGCTACGGATTATCATTGCAACCTCATTTGCGATTTTGAAATTATATTCATATGTCATTTTTTTGTAATTGACGAGGTCAACGATTGTTCCTATCCAGCATAATCCGCCAGTAAGAAGATATAATATACCCATGCCGATTTGCTCGAGTAAAAATCTCTGGATACCGGCAATGCCTATAAATCCTATAATTGTCGTTATAAGAATTATTTGCGGGTCTTTTCGGCGGCTCGAATAAACCGCGGCAAACTGCTTAGCCTGCTCATCGCTCATATCCTTAATCATACCCTGAACATACACCATCTCCTCGCCTTCGAGCATTGGTAAAAAGTTGAATACGTCTGCCATAATTACTCCTGATAGAATTAAACAAATTTTATTTTGAAATATGTAAATTTTATTAATTGCACGATTCTGTAAATAATAATCACCAGAGCAAATGGACCCAGCCAATGAGTGTGGTACGATTTGAGAAACTCTCCGTGGAGCAAGAATGAAACAGACCTTCCTAAGCCGCATCCAGGGCAGAAACTGATTCCTAAGTTATGAAGCGGGCAAAAGCTGAAATGCGTTTCATTCACGAAGTTACCCGCACTAAGATAAATCAATGCGGCGAGCCAGAACAGCAGTTCAAAATTGACATAGCCGAACAACCTCACTGCGTTTGGAAACCTGCTTTTTATTTTTTCTGATAATTTCATTAATCTATGATACGAAATTTTTATCAAATAGTTATGATGATTTTAGAGCATTTGTCATATATTTGTTTAACTGAATATATAAACTTATCAGTTATTAATATAAAGCATGGAAAAGACAGATTTTTTGATACTCCCTTTCTTCAAAGGGGTATTCAGGGGGTTTTTTAGGTAAAACCTCACCACAACTATTCACTGTTCACTGTTCCCTATTCACTCAAAAATTACCTCACCCACACGAGCTTCTTCGTTAGTACCTTGTCAGTGGCGGTGAATTGTATAAGATACATCCCGCTGGGCTGTTCCGAAAGGTCAAACACGAATTGCCCCCAGCCCTCCACATTTTGAAGTTGTGTAATGATTTTTCCGTCGAGACTGCATAGCAAGACTGACTGCACGTTTATTTCCGCTTTCTTTGTAATCAGGAACAAACTTCCTATTCTCTGTGTAAAAAAGTAATTGTCTGCATCGTCAATAGTGCCGGGTTCAGAGCCGTTATCCGAGTAGTCTTCGAGAACTGCTTTTGAGATTTGCCCGTCGTAATAGAGTTTGTGAGTGTATTTTGAAGAAATGGAATCAATAATATATATAATGAAGTCGTTATTAAAAAAATCACCACTAATAAAATAAGCTTTTTCACAATTTGTTATCATTGACATGGAATTATCTGTGAGGTTAAACAATTTTGCATTATTTGGACATCCACCATAAAGGAATAATTCAAATTTACCGTTATCATCGTTGTCAAAAAACCAGAGTTTAGGCCCAAATTGGCAGGTTTCTCCGCTATTTATTAATTGCAATGATATCTCCCTGCCTATCATTTCAGATGTAATACAAATCAAGAATAGAAAATTCAATAAAATCAATTTTTTCATTGTTTTTCTCCCTGAAATAGTAAATTTCTCTTTATCGAATTATAACAAAAGATCCGATATAACATTTGTTTTTATTATGAAGGACTAAGAAATAAGTGCCATTATTCAAACAACAAACATTGAAATCAATTGTATTAATACCGAAATAATTATTAATAATAAAACTAAAATTTTTGATTTCTTCCCCATAGTAATTATATAATTTTAAATCTTTCAATGATATTAAAGGGCAATTAATTTTTGCATGGCAATTATTATTCACTGGATTGGGAAAAATTTCCATATCGTTTTTTATGTTTTGATTATCATTACCTACCGATAATTGAGTAGATGTTGTAAACACTCTTACCGACCACCCACTCATTTTATCTTTTATTCTGCACCTTACATTGAGATAGTAATTTGTATCAGCTGAAAGATTACTTATATAAATATTTGTGTCTTG
>DAHXMP010000024.1 GCA_027371665.1 Bacteroidota bacterium
CTATTTACAATCGTGAAACTGCTTCTGAAGTTGCCGAGCTTCAGTACAAATTTGAAATTGAAAAAAAAGAACGCGAAAATATTCTTCTCAAAAAAGAAAATGATGCAAAAAATAAAATTGCTCTTCTTTTTATTCTTATAAGCATTTTAACTTTATTTTTATTAATCGTTTTGTTCTCAAAGTATATTTTAAGGAGAAATACTTACAAACTGCTATCGGGTAAGAATAAAGAATTGGAAGATATGAACCGAAAACTTTTAAAATCCGAACTCAACCTTAAAGAACTAAATTCAACGAAGGATAAATTTTTCTCAATAATAGCTCATGACCTCATAAATCCCTTTAATGCATTTATGGAAACTTCGAGGTTCCTGTATGAAAATTATTCAAATCTTAATGAAAAAGAAATTCAAGAACTGCTGAAAGATATTACCGAAGCCGCTAAAAACCTGAACACGCTCCTCGAAAACTTATTGCAATGGTCAAGGGCTCAGACAGGTAAGCTTCGCTTCAATCCCGATATTATTGATATTAAATATGTGGTTGATAATATATTTTATTTATTCAAGCTCAACGCCGAGAAGAAAAATATAATTCTTGATTCAGATGTCAATGAAAATACTTACGTTTTTGCAGATGCCTTTTTACTGACGACTGTTATGCGTAACCTTGTGTCCAATGCTCTTAAATTTACTCCTTCCGGAGGAAAAATAACGGTTTCTGCTAACAGAAATCATGATTATGTAGAAATGAAAGTGATTGATTCAGGTGTTGGAATAAAGGAAGATGAAGTGCGAAATCTTTTCAGAATTGATTACCAGCACTCTACACCCGGCACCGAGCAGGAAAAAGGTACAGGTTTGGGATTAGTTCTGTGTAAAGAATTTATCGAACGCAATGGAGGGACAATCCGTGTTGAAAGTAAAATAGGTGAAGGTTCTTCCTTCATTTTTACTATTCCAAAATCTGCATCGTAATGTCTCTTCAAATTTTCAAGGTAAAACCATAAACTTCTTTAAACCGGATTCCAAAATATTTCCATTGCTGTCAGTGCTTTTGACCTTGAATAAATAAATTCCCGGTTTAAGCAAATTCCCGTTATTATCTCTGCAATCCCATTCGACTCCACCATTCGCATTTGTTTCCATTAATGTCCTCAATAACTGTCCGTTAAGTGTCAATATATAAACATTGGCATTACGTGTGAGGTTTGCAACATAAACAGAATTTAATATACTCAGTCTTATAGGATTAGGATAAAGATAAGCACTATTATTATCATCTGCACTGAACCTGAATGCGAGTGTGTTGCCTGGTCCTCTGGTCATCTGCCTGCCTGATTGAGCTATGATATTTACAGCAGTTAAAGTATAAGTTACACCTCTCGGTCCTATGCTTTGTGAGGGGTCTAACGATATAACAGCCGTTAAATCATTTACTGATTCCATGACAATATCCTTGATTTTCCCATATGGTTTAAGGATGTAATTACCGGGGATAACCGCTGAATTTGGAGTAACTGGTTCAGAAAAATTCAATATCAGCGAATCAGTTGAAATTACATTCAGGTTCGCCAGATAAAGCTCCTGTTTTAATGTGTCAGGATATACTGAAAAAATAATTTGTGATGAAATTGTTGGTGTATTGTAATAATCAGGGAAAGAGGATATATTAATTTTTAATTTGCCTGCAGGAAGTTCATGATTGAAATTCAAGGTCAGCATAGTATCATTCGATGAGATACTACTTAGTGGAGCAGCTATGAACGTGCCTGAAGTATCTGAAACAATAAACAGAGATGGTTCAATACTTTTGTCAGACAGTCTTCCCGAAAACTTTATATTTACGATATTCTGTCCGACAACTTGAACTTCAACAGGTTTAATTGGGCTATGAGTATAAATTTCAACGCTATCTGAGATACTTCCGACAGAATCCCGCAGACTGTCATTTACTGCTCTGACAGCAAATGTGTAATAGTGCTCATTATCCAGTCCCGTAACAGTGCATGATGTAATTGATGTTTCCGCCGCCAGGTCGGCTGTCGAGTCAGTTATGAGTTTAAGTACCTGGTAACTTTTGGAATCAGTTGTAGCATTCCAGTGAAAATAAGCTGAACTGCCGTCCAATGCCCATCCGTCAAATCCAATCGGTATTGAAGGTGCATTATACCCGGTATTAAATTCAACAAATCTCGTATTTGAAAATGTTGAAAAGCCAAGCTCGTTAACACCATTCTTGTCGAAATCATAAACAATTGCATCGTTCGAAAATGAGTATGGATACCACCAAAGCGGCTCCATATTATTTTTGTTCCATTGGAAAACATAAAGATTCGGAAAAGCGGAAATAATGATTTCGTCTCCCGGCTTGTTATCGAGATTTCCGGCAGCTACACCTTCTTTGTAATCGCTTCCGATTCTGACTCCATAAAAATAATCCTTCCAGACATAATCATATTTATTTGGACCAGTGCTTTTAAGAAGCCTGAAGTACCATATCGGAACACCATCATTATTACTGCCATAAGGAATGGTTGTCCCGAAGTCACCGATTAAGATTTCCGGTATGCCGTCCCCATCCACATCTGCCGAACATATATATTGTTCGCCATAAGAGACATTGTTAGTATCGGAAAATTCAAGATTGAATCTGTTATTCGAATATTCATAAATGAAGACATTGCCATTCCAGTTCGAGTGGCATAATTCTACTTTTCCATCACCGTCAAAATCACCAAAAGCATATCCGGGGACAGGTGGAATAATATCATATCCTGCCGGTGGCGTTGCAAGTGCAATAGCTTTGTATTGCCCGTCAATGTATTTAAATGCTACGAAACCGGAATCTGAATAAGAAATTATCTCGTCTTTTCCGTCACCATCAATATCATATAGTCCGGCTGCCCATAAATTTTCGGATAAAGTATCGGAAAAAAGTACATTTGAGAAAGGGGATTTACCTTCACTTTTTGCTCCAAACAGAACAGTCATTCCGTTTGAAGTTGTTAGAACATCGGGTATGCTGTCATCATTTGTGTACCCGATACCTCTTGGAAGCCAAACATCATTTATTGAGTCGCGTAACTGGAATTGTGAATTTTTAAATTCATAAGTTTTCGTTTTTCCCCATGTGCCGCCGGATAAATCATTCACGACAATTGTTGGATTATCTTTACTGTAGATACCTGCAACATGATTGCTCAAATAAGACAATGGAAGATAATAACTCTTTGCCGAGAACATACTCTCAGGCATAATCTCACCGGAACGTGTAAATCTGAACGATTGCTGTACAGTTGAACCATCACCCCTGACAGCCGTTGCTATTGCTTCCATTTCAACATCGGGCTGACATTCGTTCCCAATTACAATTGTGTGGTCAGTTGAATATCTGTCCGTTTCAGTCAATTCCTTATAATTGTCAGAACTAAAAGCAGGGTGAAATTTAACAGAGAATCTAGAATTATAGTTCGTTACTGCGGTTACTAATACAATTCTTTTATTACCCGACCACGCAGTCAGTGTTTTAAAGTATTTCAACACAATTGGT
The DNA here is from genome assembly GCA_027371665.1 of Bacteroidota bacterium. Taxonomy (GTDB): domain Bacteria; phylum Bacteroidota; class Ignavibacteria; order Kapaibacteriales; family UBA2268; genus DAHXMP01. Next base: position 3,553 of record DAHXMP010000024.1, read on the forward strand.
GACCCACTCGAAACTATATCAATATTAGTACGATTTTCAATTGTTCCGCCATTTTTCAGATTAACAAGAATTCTTATTGTGTAGGTTGAATCAGGAAGATTTTCTATGTTAAATTTTGCAAGAGTATCATTAATTTTTTGCACTGAAGAAATATCAGAAACATATTGCCAGTCGTTAGGAATCAACCCTTTGCCGATATAGACACGGAAATTATCAAAAAGAGGAGTAACCACAGAACCGATAACAGTTATTGCAGATAAGCTATCCTTGTTAAAAACCGCTTCATGCTTTGGAAAAGTAATTGACAGATTTGTTTTGCCTATTGTGTTGACAGCTTTTTCTGCGTTCAGCAGGCCTGCACCATAATAAATATCCCATCCGGGTTCTCCCAGGTCAGTTGCCGAAGCCTGCAAAATACCTGATACGTCTGCAGGTGTTAAAGTGCTGTCGAGCTCAAATAACATAGCCGATACGGCCGCTGCATGAGGAGCAGAATAAGATGTTCCTCCCATGCTCTTGTATCCTCCATGAGGGACAGTTGTCATTATATCCCGGCCAGGAGCAACTAATGTCAGTCTTGAACCGTAATTACTTATTGAATAGCGTGTGTTATTTTCTATCGTTGCTCCGACTGAAATACATTCATCATATCCCGAAGGATAATGCGGCAACGGCCAATTGTTGTTTCCTGAAGAAGCAGTCATCACGCATCCCAGAGAATATGCAAATTTTATTGCGTCGTGCATAATTGAAGAATTAAATGCCTCTCCAAAACTAAAATTGAGAATCTTTGCACCCTGCAATGCTGCATATACGATTCCGTTAGCTATATTATCCGATTCACCATTGCCGGTAGCATCCAGTACCCGAACAGTTAATATTCTCGCATTAAATGCAAGCCCGGATATTCCGATATTATTGTTTCTTTCAGCGGCAATAACTCCCGCTACAGTTGTTCCATGACCGTTCTCATCGTATGGAATTGGGTCAGGTTCCGAATAATCTCCGATATTTCCGAATGACTGGTCCACAAAATCATAGCCGATAACATCATCAACAACACCATTGTTATCGTTGTCTATACCATCTAAATCTCCGGTAACACCGTTTCTTGTTTCAGTAATTGGCCAGGGGTCAAATTTACCGTTATGATTAATATCTTCGCCGGAATTAATCCATAATTGATGTTTCAAATCCGGATGGTCGAAATCAATTCCTGTGTCAATTACTCCTACAATAATGCCTTTGCCCGAAGCTTTTTCCCATGCTTTTTCGGCATTGACAGCTTTCAATGACCATTGTTCCTGATACATCGGGTCATTAGGAATCATATCAGCAGGACTGTCAATATGATAAATATAATTTGGTTCAACCAGTTCTATATCCGGGCTTTTTCTAATTTCATTGACAAGGCTGTCTGAGTTAATCTTATTGTCAATTTGTATTGACAGGTATTTTTCAAGTTCATAATAATCAGCATTTTGTTCTGCGGTCAGAATTTTTTCTTTATTATTTTTTTTAAAGAAAAGTAATTGATTTCTCAAGTTCTGCCTGATTGATACATTTTTATTATTATAAAATAAGTTGATAAAATTAGGTATAAAAGCAGGGTTTTTAAATTTAATGATGAATGAATCCGGTATGTCGTTTTGAGCCTTGGATACGAGTGTAATAAAGATAAAGAAAATCAAAATGGCTGATATTTTTTTTGTCATATATTAATATTTGAAAGTAAGCGAAAATTTTTTAATAAGACGTTGCTTCGGCAGGTTTTAATTTATCATTATTAGATATTAAGATAAGGGAAATAAGATATGTGTATTTAAAATGTACTGTTTGATTTTATGATTCTGATGGCATGTCTGTGGAAGAAGTTTCCTGTCCCTTTTTAGGAAAAACCAGAGAAAACTGAGGTATTCTTTTATGTACTAATAATAGGAGTACGACACCACATGATACACATGAGTCTGCAACATTAAAAACAGGGTGAAATTTAACAGAGAATCTAGAATTATAGTTCGTTACTGCGGTTACTAATACAATTCTTTTATTACCCGACCACGCAGTCAGT
>DAHXMP010000074.1 GCA_027371665.1 Bacteroidota bacterium
TCACCGACATTCAATCCGTTAGATATTGTATATTCTGGAACGACAACATCGAGTACTTTTAGTTTAGCCAACATACCGGCACTTTATAACACACAATATTACTGGAGGTTAAATACCAATGTCGGAGGCTGCTGGTCAGGCTGGAGCCCGGGACGGACTTTCACGACGATACCGGATAAGCCTGTATATACAGAACCGATTCTCGGCTCGACCTGTGTGCCGAGAGTGGCAACATTCAGCTGGACATCGTCACCGCCGGCAGATTCATACTGGCTGCAGGTTTATAATTCCCCTAATTTTATACCTGCTAATCTCGTTTACAGCAATCATACATTAACAACAAGCTCGATGACAGTTTCCCTTCCGAATTACCTGACAACTTATTACAGCAGGGTGAGTGCTTCGTTCACAACAGGCTGCGTTACGGACTGGTCAACGACAACAACTTTCACAACGTCACAGCCTGAACCTGTGCCCTTACTTCCGCCGAATAATTCAGTGGGTATTCCGTTCAATACGAGCTGTTCATGGACAAGCATTCCGGGAGCCAATTCGTATCATCTCGAAGTTGCAGATAATCCGAATTTCACGTTACCCGACATAAACCAGTCAGGGATAACCTCTACCTCATTTACATTGAATCTTCCTGACACAAAGGCAAATACTGTGTTTTACTGGAGAGTTGCATCATTCACAGGTGAATGCCAATCAATGTGGTCGAGCACATTTACGTTCAAAACACCATATAATATGCCTACACTTATTACACCGTTGGATCACCGGACCTGTACACCAATGTCTTACAGGTTCCAGTGGAATGCGGCACCCGGGGCAACCGCTTTCAGGATACAAATCGCTACAGATGCTTCATTTAATAACCTGGTTTTGAACCAGGCAAATATAATGGACTTGTATTATGATGTTTCGGGTTTGAGTGCCCTGACAAATTATTACTGGAGAGTCAGGGGTGAGGATGTTAACAATACAGGTGCATGGTCAGACACATGGGATTTCGAAACCAATATACCAGCACCGACATTAGTGTCACCGGCAGATAATTCGGGCGGCTATCAAACTACAGTTACATTCAGCTGGCAAAATGTATTACCAAACACAAAATATAAATTCCAGCTTTCAACAAGCCCGACCTTTGCAACAACACTCGTGAATGTAAATGATTTGTCATCTACGACATATACATATACAGTTCCAACATTAAACGAAACTTATTACTGGAGGGTTTCCGCTACACTGACACCATGCTCGAGTACTTACTCGGATACATGGTCATTCAGGACGATGCTATCACCCCCGAATCTCGTGTACCCGGCAAACCATGCCATAAACATGCCCGTCCAGCTGCTGTTCCAATGGGATGCAGTAACCGGTGCGACAGGCTATGAATTTAATTTGTCCGATGCGGCTAATTTCTCAAATATAATCCGCGGAGTTGTAATCTCTTCGACTAATTATTTAATAACCAGTGCTCTCAACCCTGATACAAAATATTATTGGCGTGTCAGGGCAAGAAATGCCGACGGAACGAGCAGTTGGTCAACTGCTTTTGATTTCAATACGGTAAAACAGGGCCCGGGTGTACCGAACCTGGTATATCCTGTTTCGGCTGCCGAACAAATACCTAAGACTGTTACATTAAGATGGGCACCTTCAGGTAATACACCCGTTCTGAGGTATCATCTCCAGGTCGCAACAAATGATAGCCTCAATGGCCCGCTGTATGATTTGAATAATATTACGTCCACAACATTTACTTTATCTAATCTTCAGAATTTCAGGACATATTACTGGCATGTCAGTGCAATCAACGACAGCGGGGAAACCCAATACTCGTCAATATGGTACTTCAGGGTGATTGATGTTCTGCCGCTTGCACCTCCGTTGCAGTCACCGGCAAATAATCTCATAGATTTGGATACATCAATCTACCTGTTCTGGCTTCCGGCTACAAGCAACAGTGTTGTTACTTACCAGGTACAGGTATCCACAAGTGCCTCGTTTACCACGGATTCGGTAGTATATGATAATCCAACCGTATTTGCAAATTCTCAGCTTGTAAACGGTCTCGTTTACCTGACAGATTATTATTGGAGGGTAAAAGGCACAAATGAAGCTGGCAGCGGACCTTGGTCTGATATATGGAAGTTTACTACAAAGAAGGTTACGGGGGTTGAAGATTTGAGCACTTTGAAGTTTGCAATATCGGCATATCCGAACCCGACAAACGGTTCAGCCATAATTCACTTCCATGTACCATCTGATGCTTTTGTTAACGTCAGCATTACAAATTCGCTGGGTGCAAGAATTGAAACCCTTATGGATAGAACATTATCGGCAGGTGAATACAACCTCAACTGGGATGCATCGAATTTGCCGAGCGGAGCATACTGGTATTCAGTTCAAATAGGCGATAATAAATTCGTTAACAAAATAGCACTGATTAAATAATCGGTATAAGCATTTAATTAATGCCGGGAATTGAAGGATTTTGAATCATTAAGTTCCCGGTTTTTTTTTATTTGGTTTTAATTTTTAAAATTTGTAATCTTTGGAATTATCGGGAAAGATTTTATTTACTTATAAGGTGGTTTAATGATTAAGTATTTGAATTTGATAATTGTAATAGGCATAGTTTTACTGATGCCATATAAATATATCTACGGGTGTACAAATTTACTTGTATCTAAAGGGGCATCGGACGACGGTTCTGTTATGATTACTTATAATGCAGATGCCGGAGGATTCATGGACCCGCTCTATTATTGCCCAGC
>DAHXMP010000077.1 GCA_027371665.1 Bacteroidota bacterium
ATATTGGTCATTTTTCAGAGTTAAAGATTTGGCAATAAAATTCTTATCTTCGGCAGGCAGTTTTTCAATTCCGGGCCATCCTTCGCGTGTGTAAAGTGCGGCATATTTTCTCGGAACATTAGCGGCTATTACCGGAGCTTCGTTCTTTTTTGCAAGTTCTACCAGCGGCTTATAAAATTTCTTGTAATCACTCCATGGTCGTGAATGTTTAAGGAAATCCTCTTCTGTTATTTCTCCTTTGAGGTATTTATCCAGGTAAGGCTGAACATCTCTTTCAAACATTTCGAGTGATACGGCTATATCATCATTTTCATCATACATAGCAGTCAGGTATTCTTTTTGTATATAATGAAGAAGACTGTCGTCATGGAATTCCCCAAAAAATATTACATCATACTTCATTGACCTCTTAGCAAATTCTTTCATTGTCAGTTTTTCCCCGGTAGATGCATCATATATTTCATAATGACGCTCTGCATATACAGTTGTGCTTAAAATTGCTATGAAACATAACAATAAAACTATCATTTTTGACATAAATCCCTCAAATTAAAATTCGGAAAGTACAAAGTTAAAAAAAAGGTTAATAAATTCATTTGTTGATTTTTATATTCTTTGGATTTTAATATTATTATGAGCAGATAATAATTCATATTATTTCAGATAAACTGCTATTTTTGTAATGGAAAAATTTATAATTTAAAATATATGAAAAGAGATAATCTTGTTTTTGAGAAAGTAGAAGGGAAGACTTACAATTTGTTTGGTGAATATGATTTTTCTTTCGAATATTTTGAACTTATCAAACAATTTGCCGATTATTCCCTGACACTTATAAATGATGAAACAAAACTCTTATCATTTATCAGAGAACAAAGCTGCAACAAAAAAAAATTGAGAAAATCCCTGGAATCGAATAGCGATTCAATTATAGAAAAGATTCTAAAATCATCGGAGAAGACATTTGCACAATTCACAGCCAATGTTACTGGGCATCTTTCAACAGTAGGGCTTTACATGCCGTTTGACAAAACAATTAGAACGTCCCTCGAACAATATTACATATATATGCTCGAAATTGAACTGACAAACAAAATTAACAAATCAAGTTTTGATTCGGCAGAATATAAATTAGCACTTCTTCCACATTGCATCCATGATTTGGAAAAAGAATGTAAGTCGGAGATAGGAGTTTTGGATTATCAATGTAGAAAATGTTCCCAAAAATGCTTTATTCATTATATCACTCAAATTCTGGAAGAAAAAGGGATACATCCATATATATGGCGGGAAATTAAATTCAAAGATATTATTAAAAAATTGAGGCGCAATAATCAAACGATAGGAATTTTAGGAATAGCATGTATTCCTGAACTTGCAAGAGGAATGAGAATGTGCGGCAATTCAGGTATCCCTGCTATAGGAGTTCCATTAAATGCTAATCGTTGCAGGCGATGGTTTGGAAAGTTTTATGATAATTCCATAAATATTGAAGAAATTGAAAAACTGATTTAATATAGAATAAGAATTTAGTTTTTTCTTCGGTCAAATATCTAGTAATTTTACAATAAATAACTGATTAGAACTTCTTAACGTCAGTTTTAAAACAGACTAAGGAAACAAAATTTAGTAAATAATTTATTACTTATGCAAAAGAAAAAGAAAATTGCTCTAATTATTATTATTTCACTTCTGATTATCCTGGTTATTGCGGCATATATAAGAATTAAAAAGAATGCTTCGGAAGCTTCTCACCGCCCGCCATCAATAATAAGTATTGCAATCGGAAATGCCTCAAGGGGTGAAATAATGAACATCGAAACCATTACCGGTGATATTCTTCCTGTTCAGCAGGCTAATATTTATTCTAAGGTTAACGGCAATATTGAGAAAATATATGTCGATATAGGGGATTATGTTAAAGCCGGGCAGGTGCTGGCTTTGATTGATACGACTATATATTCACAGAATGCGAAGCAGGCAAATGCAAGTTACTCACAGACAATGGCAAATCTTGAAAATGCCAAATTGAACAATGACAGGAATAGCTCCTTATTTAAACAGAACCTGATATCAAAACAGGATGCTGACAATGCAAAGACAGCATATGATGTTGCATTGTCACAAAAGGATGCAGCTTATGCAAACTACAAAAATGCTCTTACTCAGCTTGGCTACTGCAAAATTACATCACCCTTTTCGGGATACATTACAAAAAGATTTTTCGATGCAGGAGCTTATGTTACATCATCCGTAAATTCATCGAGTTCAGTCATTTTCACACTGATGGATTTAGACCATCTCAAAGCAATAATTAATCTTCCTGAGAAAGATATAGGGAATTTATCTTCAATAATTGATATACGGGTTCTTGCAGATGCTTTGCCCGGAGTGTCATTTTCTGCTGTTCTTAAGAAAATAAGCGGAGCCATTGATATATCTACAAGAACAATGCAGGTTGAAGTTGATATTGAAAATACAAATAAGCTATTAAAGCCCGGGATGTTTGCTAATATAAATCTTATTCTAGCCAAAAAGTCTAATGCTTTGATTTTGCCTAATGATGTTGTTCTCAATGATAAAGACGGTGATTATGTTTTCATCCTTAACCCGGATACAACCGTTATGAAAAAGTATGTTCAGGTAGGTATCCGGCAGGATAATAATGATGAAATTTTATCAGGTATTGAAGACAACGACAGGATTGTAATTTCCGGTCAGACTTTAGTAAAGAATGGAGCAAAAGTTAGAGTAATTAAATAATTCTAATATTTTTTATTTTTAATTCAAATTTTATAATTTATTATGTGGCTGACTCGCCTTGCACTGAAATATCCTATAACGACACTGATGGTTGCTGTTGCCGTTCTTGTTTTGGGTTTAGTTTCTTTTACTCAATTACCTATTGACATGCTTCCTGATATACAAATTCCTGTTGTTTCAGTTATAACTTTTAATTCCGGAGCCGGCCCGATTGATATGGAACAAACAGTTACAGTTCCAATCGAAAGGGGTGTCAGTTCGACGAATGATGTCAGCTATGTTCAGTCCTCCACCCGCGAAGGAGTGTCACAAGTAAGGGTTTATTTTAATTGGCAGGCTAATACCGACGTTGGTCTGATTGATGTAATACAAAAGGTGAATCGAGTTTTAAACCTTCTTCCTACAGCGGCATCTCAACCGCTTGTTCTAAGATTTGATATAACTAATATCCCTGTTTGTACGATAGCATTGGGAGGAAATCTGGATGAAAGGGCATTATATGATTTGGCATATAATGTAATTGAGCCGCAGCTCGAACATCTTCCCGGAGTTGCTTTTGCACAGGTGGTAGGAGGGAGAATCAGGGAAATTCATGTTACAGTTGACAGGAACAGGATTGAAGCTTTGAATCTAACATTACAGCAAGTGATGCAGGCTGTTTCAAATTCAAATTTAATTGTTCCTTCAGGTGACCTGAAATCCGGTGTTTTCGATTATTCTTTAAAAACAGAAAGCCAGTTTAATGTCGTTCAACCGCTTGGTGATGTAGTTATAGTTGAAAGAAACGGTGTACCTATTAGAATTCGTGATATTGCAAAGATAGAGGATGCTTACCAGGAACAAACCGAAATCGTCCGGTACAACGGAACACCCGGTGTTATATTGAGAGTTCAGAAAACTTCAGGTTCAAACACTATTGATGTTGTTGACGGTGTTGTAAAAGCTTTAAGCCATTTAAGGGATGTTCCCCCTTCAGTGAAAACATCTTTAGGATTAGACCAGAGTTTATATATTAAACAATCAATCAGCGGTCTGCAGCAGGAGGCAATATTAGGTGCTATCCTTGCTATGTTCGTTATAGTTTTGTTCCTGAGAAACTCAAAAAGTACTATTATAATATTTCTTGCTATACCTCTTTCAATACTCGTTACATTTATATTTTTTAGATTTAGCGGGATAACACTAAACATAATGACATTCGGAGGCCTTGCGCTCGGAATTGGAAGGCTCGTTGATGATTCAATTGTGGAGCTTGAGGCTATTACACGTCATTACGGAATGATGAAAGGACAAAATATCGGAAAAATGCAGGCTACGCTCGATGCAGCACTTGAGGTTGCATCGCCTATATTTATTTCTACACTTTCAACGGTAATTGTATTTTTACCTGTAATCTTTTTAACCGGTATAGCTAAACTTTTGTTTATACCGCTTGTTATAACAATAACTGTAGCACTTTTTTCATCCTTCTTCGTCTCAAGAACAGTTACCCCTTCTTTATGTTACAGATTTTTAAGTGCCGAAAGAGAAGCTGACCCACATTCAAAAAAATTATCACACAGAATTCAGATTAAAGCTAAGAATTTTCTTGAGAAGATTGATGACTTATATCAATCTACTTTGCAATATGCCTTAAAACATAAGAGAATTGTAGTATTTGGCGTAATTGGTTTTGCAATTATTACTTTCTTAATGTTCAAATTTATTGGAACTGAATTTTTCCCTGATTCGGATGAAAGTCAATTTAGTGTAATTATTAAAAAGCCAGTTGGGACAAGAATTGAGGAAACAATAAAATTTGTACAGCAGGTAGAAAATTTAATTAGAAAAAATGTTCCTGAAGTTCAGACGATAATTTCAGACGTTGGAGTTCCGTCGGTGAGAAGCGGTAATTTATTCAGTGGTAACTCCGGAAGCCATTCGGCAAATATAAGCGTTGCAGTTGTTCCTGCCGATGAGAGAAAACGAAGTGTATTCGATATCATCAAAGCCCTGAGGCCGAAACTTATGAGGCTCTCAGGAGCTCAGGTATTTATAAATCCTGGTGGATTCTTAAGGTTTTTATTAAATTTTGGGTCTTCAGCCCCCGTGGATATAATAATTAGCGGTGAAGATTTTGAGAAGGCAGATGTGTTGTCTAAGAAAATTTCTGATATTGTAAAATCTACACCCGGTACAACAGATGTTCAGATTTCACGGGAATTGAATCTTCCGGAATTGCTTATTTCTATTGACCGTGAAAAAGCCGGAGCAATGGGTGTAAACGTTCAGCAGATTTCCAATACGATAGCAACCGCAATAAGCGGTTCGGTTGCTTCTGTATATAGCGACCCGCAATCAGGCAACCAGTATAATATCCTGGTAAGACTTTCCGAGGATTACAGAAATAAAATTGATGACATAAAAAATCTAACAGTACAAAATTCCAGCGGTCAGTTAGTTCAGTTAGGAAACCTGACCAAAATAATTATGGCAAGGGCACCGATACAGATTGACAGGAAGTATCAGGAACGAATAGTCGAAGTAACAGCTAACACTTCAGGCCGCGATTTGGGTAGCATATCAGATGAAATTCAAACTAAATTATCATCATTATCAATTCCGTCAGGGTTCAATATCCAGATGAGCGGGAACATCGAACAGCAGAAAAAGACATTCAGCGATTTAACTCTTGCTTTATTACTTGCAATAATTCTCGTGTACATGGTCATGGCATCTCAGTTTCAATCCCTTGTTGACCCGTTTATTATTATGTTCACGGTTCCTCTTGGTATGGTTGGTGTCGTTTGGGCATTGTTTTTCACGAATACTACCCTCTCAGTTACATCTTTTGAGGGCGTTATTGTTATGATTGGTATTGTTGTATCCAATGGAATTTTGCTGGTTGATTACACGAACAGATTGCGTAAAGGCGGTATGGAACTTCACGAGGCTGTGATAAGAGGCGGCAGGACAAGGCTTAAACCGATACTTATGACGACAATGGCAACTGTATTAGGATTAATACCATTGGCTTTAGGCATTGGAGGAGAATCATCACAGGCTCCTCTTGCAATTGCCGTTATAGGCGGTTTGACTGCTTCGACATTTTTAACTCTTTTATTTGTTCCTACACTCTATACGATATTTGAAGAGAGATTCAGGACAAAAATAGCTAAAGAAAATAATGCAAATGAAAATGGTTAGGAGATATATTGCTTTTTTGATTTTAATTTTTCTTTCTTTAGGGGAAATTTATAGCCAGCAGGACACATTGACTTTGTCCAAGTGCGTTGATATTGCATTAAGCAAAAATCCTCAAATTAAAATAGCCGAAGGAAATTTTGATTTTACTGAAGCAGCTTATACCAGTACAGTATCACCGCTTTATCCTCAGTTATCTTTTCAATCAAGCTGGCTGAAAAACGGTGGCACTTTCCTTTTCGGACCAATTTCACGCCCCGGCAATTATGAAAATTATACAGTCGGCATTCAGGCTCAGCAACTGATATTCGACTTCGGTAAAAGCTATTCAAGAGTATCTGCGGCAGGTAATCTATCAGTTGCGTCACAGCAGGATGTTACAATCGCAAAACAAAACGTAATACTTGCTACCGAGATAGCATATTATAATTATTTACAAACACAAAGAATAAAAGTTGTTGCCGAAGAAATTCAAAAACAAGCTGATGAGCATTCAATGCAAGCAAAAGCCTTTTTTGAAGCCGGAAAAAATTCCCAGTACGATGTTATGAAAGCTGAGACTGACCTGGCTAATGCAAAGGTCAATCTGATTACGGCTGAAAATAACGTCCGACTGAGCAGGCTCCAGCTTGAAAATACAATGAACACAAAATTTAAGAGTGATGATGTCTTACAGGATAATCTCGAATTGAAGCAGGACAGCATTTCTTTGGATAACTGTATAAATACAGCTCTCAACAATCGTCCTGAAATAATTTCAAGCAAATACTTGATGGATGCAAATAAATCCCTGTTGACTTCTGCATGGACAGCAAATCTTCCAACAATTAATGCTACTGCCGGATATAACTGGAAAAGCCTTGCTTTAAATGAGCCTTTTTATAATTCATGGAGTGTCGGTGTAAACTTTGCCCTTCCCATCTTCCAGGGATTTTCCTTACAAGCGGGAATTGACCAGGCAAGGGCAAATCTAAAATCATCTGAAGCATCTTATGATGCTCTTACACAGTCGGTTATCCTCGATGTGGAGCAACAATATTCTGCACTGACAGAAGCTAAGCAAAGGATTGTCGCTACTGATTATCTTGTTAAGCAATCGGATGAAACACTAAAGCTCGCTGAAGGCAGGTATAAAGAAGGTGTCGGCAGCCCGCTCGAAATCACTGATGCAAGGGTAACCTTATATAATGCCAAAACATCGTACATTCAATCCCTTTATGATTACCATGTAGCTTACGCTAAGCTTTTACGGGCAATGGGGACAATCAAGTAGATATTCATAAAATTTATAAATAAAGTGAAATTTTTTTGATTAATTTTGTAATCATTAAATAAGATAAAATATTCTGAAAATGAGTCCTTATATGAAATTATTTTCATTATACATTCTGTTATGCTTAATAGCGATTGGATGCAACCATGCAACAGACCCGACGTATAACCAGGATTATAATACTATCAATAGTCTTGATGTTAAAGCAGCCATTAGTCTGGCAAACGATTGGAAGTTCTCAAATCCAAAAATAACAAGTCATGTTACACCACATGAATTGATTATTGATTTTCCGGATGGCAGGGTAATAAAAAAAGATTTGCCCGTAAATGAGATGTACGTTGCAGTCGCCCCATACATCAATTTTACTCATACTTGTGAAACTCATTACCTTTCAAGCTGCCAGGGTGAATTGACAGAAAAAACTTTCCAGGTTAATGCTAAAGATGATACCGGACATGAGTTATTAGATGAAAATATAGCATCCATGAAAAACGGTTTCTTCGAGTTGTGGCTGCCAAGGAATAAGACAATCCAATTGCATGTTTCATATAATTCGTTATCTGCCGGTGAAACAGTTGGCACCTTCGATAATAGCAAAACATGTATTACGACAATTAACCTGAAGTGATAATCAGTAATAGCTGTATACTTTATCAATTTGTTTCCACATCTAATTTCTTCCCTTTCGTTTCAGGGAATGTCCATATCCAGGCTCCTGTCAGAATTGCAAAAAGTGCAGCAAGGCTAATTCCTCCTGACAAACCGTATTTGAGAGCAACAACCGATATTATAACCGGAGTGAAAAACTGGATACCCCGTGCAAGATTAAATGCAGAACCCATGGCAGTACTTCGTATATTGGTCGGAAATAATTCCGAGAATAAAGGGCCATAGCCTCCGAACATCCCGGTACCGAATCCGACGATGAACATAAAAAATAAAATGACAAAGGGATAAGCTGCGATAGTCTCCCAAAGAAGAGTTATCATAATTAATCCAAGTGCCATGACCACTGAATAAATAGAATATGCAGGCCTTCTGCCGGTACTATCCGAAACAAAACCAAAAGTCGAATATCCTATTAATCCTCCTAATTGTGTAATAAGCATCCATGATGTTGATTTGACAATCGGCATATTTCTTTCATGGTGAAGGTAACCCGGAAGCCATGAATAAGTAAACCAATAAGCCGACATATCGAAAATCGCAAGGATTAAAGCAAGAATGAACAACTTTCTGTGTTTCCGTGACAGAAGTATTTTCAATTTGCCTTCACTAACTATATCCTGTCCTGCTTCTTTTTGTTTTTTTGATAATTTCCTTTTTTCAGCCCATAAATCAGATTCGGGCAGACTCCTGCGTATAAAAATAATAATCAGAGCCGGAAGAATAGAAAAGAAGCAGGACAGGATATAGTTAGTGAAGGCAAATTGAAAATACTTCTGTCACGGAAACACAGAAAGTTGTTCATTCT
>DAHXMP010000078.1 GCA_027371665.1 Bacteroidota bacterium
GACCTGGTAATGGGATAAAATTCATTGGGTCAAGTTTTAATAACTGTTCAAGAGCTTTCTGGAAAACTTCTTCATTTGAACCACAACTCGAATCATAACGAACACTTAATATCATAAAATCCTGGTAGAAATTAGTAGCTATTCTCCAAGTATATAAAATTTGAATCCAACATCCATTTTCAAGCAATAATGTGTCAGTCCATGTTGAATCATGCCAACGGTCTTCTGGATGATCGAGAGGTTCGCAAGGTGGTACAAAAGAGAAATTTGTATCACAGATAACAAATTTTTGAAGTGTACATGTTGTGTCCCGGTTTTCATAATTATTTACCAAAGTAACCTTTATTATTCCCGATTCACCGGTACCGAGACAATATTGGACAGAATCTATTGGTTGTGTTACCAAGTTATTATAGTCTGTTAAATATTCATCATGTATGCCCTGTACATAATAATAATGGAAACATGTAATCGAATCCGGTATATGTAAATTCATTAACACCCTGCAGCAGGTATCTGAAAATGTTGTGTCATAAACTACGGATGTTGTCAGCCAGTCATTAATATTTGAAGGACAACAATCAATGGTAGCTGTGTCACATGCCACTCCTTTCGTAATTATACAGGCAGAATCGAGAATCTCGCCTATATTTTCAAGCAGGTAAACTTTTACTGTACCATATTGTCCTTTGTTAAGGCAATAGTAGAAATCTGAGATTGGCTGAGTCTTCAAATTTTTTGGTGGAAGATTTTTGGTACCACTTATATTTTCAGTTACATAATAATTGTAGCATGTGATAGAGTCGGGGATGTTAAGAATAAATCTTACTGTGCATTCGCTATCCGGGCATGTGGAATCCTTGACAACAGTAACGATTAGCCAGCTTGGGTCACAGTTGCAGCAAGAGGATAAGTCCATAGTGTCAGTGTACATTGTTTTGGCTTCAATAAAAGAAGTACCGCAATTCGGAACTCCTGAACTATCCTTTTTACTTATTTTCACACGCCAAATTACAAAATAATCCCCGTTTGTGGGACACATCGTGTAATTTACGGTTTGTCCCATCGGACAATTGATAGTACCGTTCGGAACAGCCAAAAATGTTTGTGTCATTGTGTTAAACTGCTGAAAAATTATATCAGGTGCAGGGTCCCAGCAATAAGGGTTATATACGCTGATATTAACACAACAGGTACTATCTAATTTTTAACTTGTAACCTGAATTGAGTCACAGCAATCAATCCAGTTTTCACGGTAGGGAAATTGATCGCAACTTGGATAACATCCCGACGCTGTATCACATTCATCACAATACAGCCTGGAAAATAAAAGAATTGATTTATGATAATTAGCCGAATCCGGGTCGAGATTAAAATCATAAGCTTGCAAACAACAGGAAGTATCGTTGCACACAATATTACCATGTATACAAATTGAAGGTGTCAATACAAAATATTTAATTTTTTTATCATGTGATATATTTAAATTGAGAAACGTTGAATCCTGGATTTTTTCATTTAATAATGAATCAAGGAATAACATTTTAATAGTATGTTTATCCTTAATACAACAGCTATCACTGCCAAACCATTGAATATCCACGATGTTTAGGAAATATTCATCAGTTAAATGCTCCCCTGGATCTACATCTACAAACTCATAATAAGTTATCTGATAACAACAGTTCGGGCAATTAATAAAATCTACACATAACATTTTTTGTTTTGGTTCTGTTGATGGATTTAACCAATCTGCAGATAAATCAGGTTCACCACAATCATAACGATAATGGCAAGGCGAAGGCGGGTATTGCTGCCTTAGGTCAGCATAAACATGAGCCGGGATAATCCAAAAAAGAAAAGTAAAAATGAATAAAATGAACAACGAAGTAAAATTTGATTTTTTCATAACTCACCTTTGAATAATTAGAATATAATTTATTAAAAAGGGTATTTTCACAGTTACTCTTCTGTTAGGTATCGTCAAACACCCTTCCGTTAAGCAAAAGGAAAACACCCCAATCGGGGCGTGTTCACATGCGTTCAACGGATTTTAATTTGACGATTTTCGAGTTGAAACGTAGTAAGACCACGCTTACAAATATTCAAAGAACTAATTTTTTTTAATACAACTTTGGTATATTTAGAAATTAGTTATTTCTAATAAACAATCTTAAACACATTGCCGCATTAAACAATGCGGTATATATTTATAAAATGAGTTATCAAAGAAAAGCACTCTGATTATATCATTAGATAACCAGTTATTAATTACTAAGTATTAAATTAAATTATTTTTTAATAATATACAAATTTATTTTAACTTGTTTTTCAAAAAACAAACCTGGTTTGTTTGAGCATTTGTCGGCATTTTCTCTTTTCAGAATCAACGATTGGATTCTTTCGCAGCTGGAGCAGTTTAAGGCTGAAGAGGCTGTCAATGTTAGGCGGGAGGCTGCTGATGTTGTTATTATTTAACAGGAGAAACTGGAGGTTTCTCAGCTTTGTGATTTCATTTGGGATGGCATAAAGAGAATTATTTTCCATATTCAGAAGCTGAAGAGCCTGGAGATTACCTATTTCCGGTGGTATATACTTGATTTGGTTGCCTTCTAAATTCAGGTTGTTCAGCTTTTTGAGATTGAATATTTCACGGTTAAAGTCTGTTAACTCGTTTGAACCCGCATCGAGGTATAAAAGATTCGTGAGGTTTCCGATGCCATCGGGAATGGCTCTAAGTTTGTTGCCCCTTATGTTCAAAGTCTGCATATTCGCAATTGTAAAAATTTCAGAAGGGAAATCAACCGATCTGTTAAAATTGAAATCGAGAGTTTGTAGTTTCCTTAAGTTTGAAATTTTGGTTGGAAGCGTACTTAAGCTGTTGTTATCGAGCTTCAGATAAATCAGCGAAGACAGCCCGGCAATTTCAGCGGGAATAACACTCAAATAATTCGAACCGATGTCGAGTGACTGCAATCGCTTGAGAACGCCAATCGTTTTTGGGAGCCGGTTTATATGATTATTGTCGAGATTCAGGATTTTAAGAGACTTTAATTGAGATATATAAGGTGAAAGTTCGGTTAATAAGTTTTTATTCAGAATGAGAATCTCGAGATTTTTCAATTGAAAGACTTCATTAGGTATAATCATCAGGCTGTTTTCAGCGAGATTCAACTGCTTAAGGTTCCTGAGCATATTTATTTTTGCGGGAAGCGTCAAAATATGGTTGCCCGTAAGTTTCAGCGTATTAAGTTTGGATAAATTTACAATTTCATCGGGGATTGATTCAAGATAATTATGGCTTAAATCCAGCACTTCGAGACTCTTCAGTCCTGCGATATCATTCGGTATGGAAGAAAATCTGTTATTAGACAGATTGAGGACTTTCAGGTTTTTCAGCTTAAACAATTCCTTTGGCAGATACGAAAGATTATTATCGCTCAAATCGAGCAATTCGAGATTTGTGAATTCAATGATTCTCGGAGAAATATCAGTCAAATGACTGCTGTTAAGATAAAGCCTGTGAATTTTCTTAGCATTCTTAAGATAGTCGTCGAAAGACGTTGCAGCCCTAGTATTCAGAGGCAGGGGCTTTTTTGCCGCCTGAATGTGCACTTCATAGCTTTCGGAATAAATCATTCTCTGAGCCTGTGCCGAGCAAAAAGCCAGCGATAAAATAATAATATTATTTATAATTGTTTTCATTTCATTTATAGATAATCAGGAGAAATGATAATAAAATGATTTCATTAAATTATTTGTAAAACCCTTTTCATTTCCATACAAAACATAAATCAGGAAACCTGAATTTTAAGAAACCGAATATATTTTAATTCTCCTCATTAAATAAACAATATAAATAATGCCTTATGAAAGAACACCCTTCGGGCATTATTAAATCAAAATCACGTTTTAAAGACTGATTTACCTTTTAATTATTTTTCTCTTATCGTAAGTGTATTTTCGTTCTGCCACTCTTGCAAGCCTGATAAACGGCAAGCCGATAAGCAAATAAATAACAGCTACTAGGATGCCGGGTCCAAGGTAATCGAAATAAGTCGCCCCGATTTGATTATATACTCTCGTGAGTTCAACCATAGTTATTACCGACACAAGTGATGAATCCTTCAGCAGAGAAATAAAATCGTTTGTCATGGGCGGAATGACAAACCTGAAAGCCTGTGGTAAAATGATATGCCTCAAAGCCTGGTTTCTCGTCATTCCCAGAGAAATTGCAGCTTCCATCTGCCCCCTCGGAACAGAGAACAGACCTGCCCTGTAGTTTTCTGCTTCATAGGCGGCATAATTTAGTCCAAGTCCCAGAACTGCCGCAACAAATGGTGAAATTCTCACACCTATGTATGGAATAACGGGAAGAGCATAATAAATAAAATATAATTGCACGAGGAGCGGGGTGCCCCTTATTGTTTCTATATATAATGTTGCAAGCTTTGACAGCGGATTTGGAGCATAAACCCTCAATAAGACGACTATCAGTCCAACGAAAACAGCAACAAGCATAGCAACAATTGAAATGCTGAGTGTAACCAGGGCGGCTTCACCGAACATCGGGAGAAAACTTATATATCTCTTCATTAATGTCATGAATGTTGTTGTCTGCCCCTGCGTTGCAAGATACTCCTGGTATGCAGTGTGCGGGTCGTTGGATTCCGTGTGGTCATCGAGATAGCTTTCCATCATGAAATTCCACAGGTTCCATTTTTCGAGAATCGTTCTTAGTTTGCCGGATTTCTTAAGTTTTTCTATAGACCTGTTAATTTTGTTCAGGAGCAATGTGTCTGATTTCCTAAGAACAATTCCGTAAGAGATTTCGCCTATGGGCTGACCTGTTAGCTTTAACTGGGGATTCCATCCGGCATAATATAATGCAACCGGCTGGTCAATCAAAACAGCATCGAGCCTTCCGTATTCAAGGTCGTTATAAGATTTGTCTTCATCGGTATAACCTCTGACATCAATCCCGCCTTTAGCCCTCAAAATTCTCTCAGCCAGCGAATTATTAAGCGTGCCCACTTTTTTCCCGATTAAATCGGAAAGAGTATTTATGCCTTCCTGGTCACGCCTGATAGCAATTTGTTCATAAGTAAGATAGTAGGGAATGGAAAAATTCACTTTTTCTTCCCTGTCGGGAGTAATTTCCAGGCCATTTATAGCTATATCGTAATCATTTCTTTCCATACCCATTATCAGACCGTCCCATTCGTTCTGGACATGCACCGCTTTCATCCCCAAATCTTCGGCAATTGCATTGATTAAATCAACTTCAAAACCTATAAGGTGTTTCGGGTCTTTGGGGTCCTGGAAAACATAAGGAGCACCGCTTTCGGCATCTGCTCCATAACGCAGAATATATTTATGGTTCTGTGCCAGCAGGGAAATAAAACTCACACTTAGAATCAATATAGTGAGGAATCCGTATTTCATTTTATTTTTCATTTTATTAAAAATTTTATTCTTTAATCGAACTTAAATACTGTTTTGTTCTATAATCTCTGGGATTGGAAAAAATTTTCTCCGGCGGTCCCGATTCTACTATTTTTCCGTCTTCCATGTAAATAACTGTATCGGAAGCAGTCTTGGCAAAGTACATTGCATGAGTAACCACAATCTGGGTCATGCCTTCTTCGTGAAGAGTCCTCATCACCTGCAAAACTTCCTCGACAAGTTCCGGGTCGAGTGCCGATGTCGGCTCGTCATACAT
Organism: Bacteroidota bacterium; assembly: GCA_027371665.1. Taxonomy (GTDB): domain Bacteria; phylum Bacteroidota; class Ignavibacteria; order Kapaibacteriales; family UBA2268; genus DAHXMP01. The sequence continues at coordinate 5,723 of DAHXMP010000078.1, forward strand.
CATGACATGAGGCGACATAGCCAATGCCCTTGCAATTGCAACCCTCTGAGCCTGACCGCCTGATAGCTGGTAGGGATACCTCTTTATAAAATCTTTTAAGCCAACTTTATCGAGAAGCTGAACAGCCCTGTGAACCGATTGCTCATGGCTTTCTCCTTTAACAATTATTGGGGCTTTTACGACATTTTCCAACACATTCAGATGAGGGAAGAGATTCAAATTCTGAAAAAGCATACCGACACGTGTTCTTAATATTTGTGATTTTATATGAAAATCCTCGTCGAGCTCAGTGTCTTCATCAGGTTTGCGGAAGGGGGATTTCAGGTTTTTCCTTATCTTACCTGTCCTGTTCCTGATATCCCTTGAAACCTCTGCTTCAGTCCTGGCACGGCTCAGTGTGATTCCTGCTATTCGTATCGTGCCGGAATCGAAAACCTCAAGGCAGTTCATACACCTCAGAAGTGTCGTTTTACCGCATCCCGACCTTCCAATAATTGATACGAGGTCTCCCTTGTTTACCTGGAGGTTGATTGACTTCAGGACATGAGTTTTTTGAAAATACTTTTGAAGGTCTTTTATGCTTATTATATTATTATCACCCTGAAGGTAACTTTGTGAATCGTCAATTTCAAGTTTCATGATTAATTAAAAAAATTTTCAACAATAAAAATGTTAACATGATACAAATATTTAAATTAAAAAATTTTTACAAATAATAATAAATAATTTGTCAATATCAGTATAATTATTAATAAAAATCACAGTTTCCGATAAGAATAAAATCTAATTACTGACAACAAACATTAATAAACACATATTTCAGCAACCATTCTCCTGTTTATTTTTCGGAATTGCTAAATTTGTATTCAGGCCATTACGAACGAAGTGAAGAATCCCATGGTAATTGCACCAATACCCACCTTAGATTCTTCGTTTCACTCAGAAAAATAATTTAATCAAATAACCAATAACAATTTTTCTAATATTCAACAAAACTAATTTTTTTCCGATATATTCGTTTAATTATTATGTTGTTTTGTGCATTTTAAGAGTTATTAATGATTTGAAGTGTCATTTTTGAATTTTATAAGATTTATATTATTAAATTTAAATCCTCAAATTCGGCTAAAGCTCTATAGTTCAAGGAATATTAAACTTTTTTAATCAAAATTTACTTTTCTTTATAAAATTAAAAATTTATATTGTTTGTTTTAAAATTGGGATGATTGATTGGAAGTTGATGGTTTATAAAAATAAAATACATATTAAGCCTTTGGGAATATTTGTTTTATTATTGTTCCTGGTGCTGGTGTTCGACACAAATTCTCAATCATCAAAACCAAAGATACAGAAAAGAGTAAAAGCAGAATCCGAGAAATATTTTATCTTTCCCGATTCATATTCAGAATTGGATGAAGTACCCGCACCGATAAAAATTGACGATGAAAAAACAAGCCAAATCCTCGAAAAATCCCGAAAAAAATATATGCAGGCTTTGACTTTTATTCAAGCCAAAGACACTGCTAATGCCTGCAAATCTTTCGAGGAGGCACTCGAATACCTGAACAACCTCGCAAGTTATCCCGGTATCGAACATAATAAAAAATATAACGAACTCGCACAGGACATAATGGAAGACTATGAGGATTTTGTAAAAGACCTCGACAAACTGGATGATAATTCACAATTGTTTATTATCAGGGAAAAATTCTTCCAGCAGGTAGAAACCATTAAGCCTAAAACTTTCCCCAGCTTTAAAACTTTGAAGCTTACGGAAAAAAACAAAGCCAAGGAAGTTGCAGGGAAAACTTATCCAGGTTCTCCGAATCCAAACGAAATAAAAGAACTTGCAATACCTTTGGTTGATAATGAATATGTGCAAAAATCCCTGACATTTCTCACGGATAATCCGGGGCGAAAATTCTTTGCAAAATGGCTGGAGAGAACGGGTAGGTGGTTTCCCCTCATGCGAAAAATAGCACATGAGGAAGAAGTCCCTGAAGAGCTGATATTTTTATCAATGATTGAGAGCGGCCTTAATCCCAATGCAGTATCGAGGGCACAGGCTGTCGGACTGTGGCAATTCATCCGTTCGACGGGTGAAGTATACGGATTAAACGATTCACAATCCGTCTGGATTGATGAAAGGCGTGACCCGGTTAAATCAACGAGAGCGGCAATGAGGCATCTTAGAGACCTTTTCAGCGAATTTGGAGACTGGTATCTTGCTCTTGCTGCTTACAACTGCGGCAGAAGTAATGTTCACAGGGCTATGCAGAAATTCGAAAAAGATTCTATAACCCCTATTGACTTCTGGACAATCAGGGATAAACTGCCTAGGGAAACCCGTAACTATGTCCCTTTATACATAGCGGCATCGAAAATCATATTGAAGCCTGAAGATTACGGATTCAAGCTAAGCGAGATTAAATTCGACGATTCTTTTAAATTCGACACTGTAATCGTAAATGAACCGGTCAGCCTCGAAGCACTGGCAAAATGTATTGACTCAAATGCAACCGAAGATGATATTCGAAAATATAACCCTGAATTAATAAGGTCATTCACACCTCCTGACCTAAAAAGCTATGCTTTAAGAATCCCTTTCGGGACAAAAGTAACCTTCATGGCAAAATTCGCATCCTTAACGCAGGAAGAAAAACAACCATGGATGGTTCACATCGTCGAGAGTGGCGAGACAATCACTTCAATTGCAAAAAAATATAATATTTCAAGGTCTGACCTTGTTGATGCTAACAATTTGAAAGGGTTCAGGGTGAGCCTTCATCCGGGAACCGAATTAAAAATTCCGGTAAAATTCAGCGATTACGCTTCCGAATTTGCTAAATCTGAAGACGATAATACTAGTATTGATACAGCAGAGAAAGATACTTTTCAGATTATACATACCATCAGAAAAGGGGAAACTTTGTACAGTATTGCAAATTCTTACCGGGTACCGCTTGAAAATCTGAAAGACTGGAACAGCATTCCCGCGGACAGCAATAATATTCAAATCGGCAGGAAACTTATTGTCAGTTCGGTTATGCCCCCGGTAAAATCTACAAAGCAAAGTGATTCCGTTAAATTCATTCTGCATAAAGTTAAGGCGGGAGAATCTCTGAATAAATTAGCTTCTGCATATAACATTAGCAAGGACACACTAATAAGCCTGAATAACCTTAAAAGCGATACCCTGACAACCGGACAAGTATTAACAATTAAGTCCGATACAATTATAAACGAAGAAAATGTTAATCCAAAGCTGTATCAAAAAATCGTTTCCCACAAAGTTAAAAAGGGTGAAAATCTTAGAACACTTGCCAGGCACTATAAAGTCAGCATTGACGATATAAAAGCATGGAATCCCGACATAAGCGATTCCGACAAGCTTCATAAAGGCGAAATTATCAAGATATATACTAAGAAGGCTGAAAATGACAATACAGCATTCGAAAGAAAACACAAAACGGAGAAAATCAGGCATTACAAGGTTAGGAGCGGAGATACACTCTCTTCAATTGCCAAAAGATTAGGCGTATCAATCTCTTCCATCAAAAAAGCAAACAAAAATATCAAAGGAGATTTCCTCAAAATCGGGCAGGTTATCAAAGTCCATTAATAAAAGTTCGGGTAAAAATATGTATTTTTGTTGTTTGATAACTTAATAATTTTTGATTTTCTAAAGTAAAATGAGAGCGATTATACCTGTTGCTGGTGTTGGCACAAGATTGCGTCCGCACACATATTCTCTCCCCAAAGTTCTTCTTAACGTCGGGGGGAAACCGATTCTCGGGCATATACTCGATACACTTATCGAGCAGGGAATTACTAAAGCAACGATTATTACAGGCTATATGCGGAAACTCGTCGAGGAATATGTGCGTTCACATTATTCGATTGAAGTTGATTTTGTTAAACAGGATGTCTCGCTTGGACTTGGACATGCAATATGGGTAGCAAATGAAACATTCGATTCCGAGCCGCTCCTGATTATACTCGGCGATACGATTTTCGATTTGGATTTGTCACCGGTAAAAGATTCGAAAATTTCTTTAATAGGAGTCAAGGAAGTTGAAGACCCCCGCCGCTTCGGTGTCGTAGTTACTAACAAGCACGGCAGGATTGACCGTCTCGTAGAAAAGCCACAGACTCCCGTCTCGAACCTGGCAATCGTCGGTTTGTATTATATAGCCAATCCCGATATTCTTAAAGAAGCTTTAGTTGAGCTTATGAAAAAAGACATCAAAACCCAGGGCGAATACCAATTGACCGATGCCTTGCAGGTCATGCTCGAAAAAGGCGAGGAATTTTCCACTTTCACTATTGACGGATGGTATGACTGTGGAAAACCCGAAACGCTCCTCAGCACTAACAGGTATTTGCTCGATAAATATTCGACAATCAAGACTTTTCCCGATGCTGTTATCGTTCCCCCGGTATTCATAGCTCCAAATGCTACAATCGAAAGGTCGGTAATCGGGCCTTATACAACAGTGGCTGACGGTGCCTCAGTTGTTGACAGCGTAGTCAGGGATTCGATTATCAGCGACGGGGCAATGGTAACAAGCTCACTCCTCGAAATGTCAATAATAGGCAACAATGCTTATGTCCGCGGAAACTTTAACAAACTTAACGTAGGAAACTCGAGTGAAATAAATTATGGTTGAGTTTATTGTTGTTTTTAAAGAATTGAAGAAAAGGAATTTTTGAATTTATTTTGAGTAAAGGATTATATGAGTAACAACAAAACATATTTATTCACTTCCGAATCGGTGTCCGAAGGCCATCCCGATAAAATCTGCGACCAGATTTCCGATGCAGTGCTGGATGCGATGCTCGAAAAAGACCCGTTCAGCAGGGTTGCCTGCGAATGTTTCGTCGCAACCGGTATGGTCATTATCGGCGGTGAAATAAAAACAAAAACTTATGTTGATTTACATAGATTAGCAAGAAACGTTATTGCAGAAATTGGTTATAATAAGGCAGAATACCGCTTCGATGCGGAATCGTGCAGTGTCATTAACGTAATCAATCCCCAATCCCCCGATATTTCACAAGGAGTTGATAAGGGCGGAGCCGGCGACCAGGGAATGATGTTCGGCTATGCCTGCACTGAAACACCTGAATATATGCCCGCACCTTTGATGTTCGCCCACAAGCTCGTTCAGAGGCTTGCGGATATTCGCAAGAAAGAGCCTAAGCTTATGCCTTACCTCAGACCTGATGCCAAGTCCCAGGTTACAGTAGAATATTCGGATACCAACGAAATTATCCGTGTAAATACTATTGTGATTTCCACTCAGCATGACGAAGGCGTAAGCCAGGCAAAGATTCGCGAGGATATAATCAAACATGTAATTAAAAAAGTTATTCCTAAAAATCTGTTCGACGACAAAACTATTTATTACACGAACCCAACAGGAAATTTTGTAATTGGCGGGCCTCACGGAGATACAGGTTTGACAGGCAGGAAGATAATCGTTGACACTTACGGCGGTCGTGCCCCTCACGGGGGAGGATGCTTCTCGGGCAAAGACCCTACAAAAGTTGACAGGTCAGGTGCTTATGCTGCGAGGCACCTCGCAAAAAATATCGTTGCCGCAGGAATTACGAATGAATGCACAATCCAGGTGTCCTATGCAATAGGAGTTCCGAAGCCCGTTTCAATTTTCGTGGACCTGCACGGTTCGACAAATGTGGGAAGAAAAGAACTCGAGAAATATATAATGAAAAATGTCGATTTGACACCTAACGGTATTATAAAGAAATTCGATTTGAGAAGGCCAATTTACAGGCAGACTGCAGTTTACGGGCATTTCGGCAAAGACAATTTGCCCTGGGAAAAGCTGGATTTGGTGAAGTTGTTTAAAAAGATATAAATTATTTGAAATAAAAAATTCGGAGAAGACATGGCAAAAAAAGCCGTTAAAACAATAACTAAGAAAAAAAATTACCCTGCAAAAAAAGGTAAAGGGAAATTCAGCGAAGTGCAGGGTAAATATTGTGTAAGGGATATTTCTCTCGCAAAAGAAGGGAAGATGCTCATTGACTGGGCTGAATCCCGTATGCCCGTTCTTATGTACCTGAGGCAGTTGTACAGCAAGACTAAGCCTTTCAAAGGCTATAAAATCGCAGGATGCCTGCACGTTACCAAAGAAACGGCAGTTTTAATCAAAACATTCGAAGCCGCAGGGGCTGAGGTTTCCTGGTCGGGATGCAATCCTCTTTCCACAAATGATGCCGTAGCGGCGGCACTTGCTGCAGACGGCATTTCGATATATGCATGGCACGGTAATTATCCCGACTTTTACTGGTGCATAGAAAGAACTATTGACATTCCACCGCATCTCACACTAGATGACGGCTGTGACCTCATTAATACAATACATGAAAAACATTCCGAACTTGCTAAAAATTTTGTTATTGGCGGTACCGAGGAAACCACGACTGGTATTCACCGCCTGAGGGCAAGAGCCGATGCAAAAAAATTATATTATCCTGTTTATGCCGTTAATGACATGGAAACGAAATGGGATTTCGATAATGTCTATGGTACCGGCCAGTCAACCCTCGACGGAATCATGAGAGCAACATCTGTTTTACTAGCCGGGAAAAATTTAGTCGTTGCCGGGCATGGACATTGCGGTTCCGGCGTTGCAAAAAGAGCCAAGGGCATGGGAGCAAATACAATCTGCACGGAAGTCAAAGCTACAGCCGCACTGAAAGCCATTCTCGAAGGACATGAAATCATGAAAATGGACGAAGCCGCAAAAGTTGGCGACGTGTTCGTTACTGCTACCGGTGTAAAAGACATCATCAGGAAGAATCATTTCCTGGCAATGAAGGATGGTGCAGTAGTTTGCAACACAGGTCATTACGATGCCGAAATAAACATTCCGGAACTCGAAGCCGTTTCAAAATCCAAAAGGACAATACGTCCAAATTGCGAAGAGTACACATTGAAGAACGGGAAGAAGATTTACCTGCTCGCTGAAGGCAGGCTCGTTAATCTTGCCGCCGCAGAGGGGCATCCATCAGAAGTTATGGATATGTCATTTGCCAACCAGTTTATGTCCCATCTCAAGCTTGTCGAAGCACACAAGAAAGGGCAAAAGCTTCCTTTGGAAGTTATGGATTTACCTGTCGAGCAGGATGAGTTCATTGCAACGGCAAAACTGAAAATGCTCGGCAAGAAAATGGATAAATTATCCAAAGAGCAGTTGGCTTACATTAATGACTATAATGCAGGAACCTGATAAATCATTATTTATTATCAGCCCATATCTTCGGTTAAATAATATTTTTAAGGGGGACAGAATAAAATACTGTCCTTATTTTTTATCATTCCTGCAAAAGCAGGAACCATTTAGCTTTGCCCCCTTTTTTTAAAGGTGGATTTTTAGGAAAATTAACCTCCATTCATAATTAGTAATTGACTCTGTCATCCTGAGCGGAGTCGAAGAATCTTACCATTGTCATTCTGAACTTGTTTCAAAATCCATAAGCTATTGTGGCAGTTACACTATTTTAACACTGAGCCCACAGAGAATTTGCACAGAGGCCACAAAGCCATTTATCAACTTTTTTCTATATGCTATTTTTTATCTGCTTTTTTCTATTAACTGTTTTCTATATGCTATCTTCTTTCTTCTATTCACTGCCAACTACCGACAAACAACTAATTCCTTATTTTTTAAACCTCATTCCTGATTTCTATCTACAGCGGAATCCATATCGTCAATGTGCATATCCATCTTATTAAAGTGGTTCTACGGCTTTAAAAAAAAAGAAAAATTCTGAAATTTTTTTGCTTTTAATGTGTCATTTAGAAATAATGTAAAATGTATAATTTCTGATAACTCGTAATTCATAATTGATTTCTGTGGTGAGGCAGACAAGATTAATATCGTATATATAAAAATTAAATCGATAATTCCTAATCATGTCACCATGAGCGGAGTCGAAGGGTCTTAATTTTGACAATTAATCCGTTGGTGAAACATAAAAAAACTAATTATATTTTTGCTTCTAACTCTTTACGTTTATGCCCGGCAGCAGGACGGGTTCTGGCGGAATCGTTGATTTCGGTGTTTATTATGTCAATGTGAAATACAGCCCCGTGGCAAAAGTGATTGTTAAAACAGAATAAAAAAAAAGCCGCTTTGAAGCGGCTTTTCTATATGTAATATAATGTTAATGCGATAATGATTTTGCCGTTCTCTTATCGGATAGTTCTTCGACTCCCTCATCCGACTCTTCTGTTCCGAAAATATTACCGATTTCACTAAGAACCTTCATATCCTGGTAGCTTCTCAATCCTGTCCCTGCAGGTATAAGCTGTCCGAGTATAATGTTTTCCTTTAAACCGATAAGCATATCAATCTTTGCGGCAACCGAAGCATCCGAAAGGACTCTCGTGGTCTCCTGGAACGAAGCCGCCGATAGCCAGCTTTCCGTCGTGAGCGATGCCTGAGTTATTCCGAGAAGGATAGGCTCAGCAATTGCAGGCTCGGCGTTCCTGTAAGAAGAGACTTTTTTACTTTTCTTTTTCAGTTCCTGGTTTATACCCCTGAATACTCTCTTGTCAACGAGCTGTCCCGGTTTCATCTTCGAGTCGCCGGGCTCAGTAATGGCATATTGATTTTTCAATTCGATGTTCTCATCGAGGAACTTGATTTTATCAATGTTCTCATTCTCCAGCATCGAAGAATCTCCCGAATCAACTATACGTACCTTCTGGAGCATCTGCCTGACTATCACTTCGATATGCTTGTCGTTTATTTTCACACCCTGCATACGGTAAACTTCCTGGATTTCGTTGACCAGGTATTCCTGTACTGCGTTGGGACCTTTGATACGGAGAATATCATGCGGATTAATCGAGCCTTCCGTAAGACGGTCGCCTGCACGCACGAAATCGGTTTCCTGGACAAGTATGTATTTTCCGATAGGAACACTGTATTCAATTTTTGTCTTTTCGTCCAAACTTGTAACGATGATAATTCTCTGGCCTCGTTTCTGCTTTTCGAATGAAACGATACCGTCAATTTCGGAAACAATTGCAGGATTCTGCGGTGCCCTTGCCTCGAAAAGCTCAGTAACACGCGGCAAGCCTCCGGTAATGTCCCTCATTCTTCCGAGGTCCCTCGGTATTTTGACGAGAGGAGTACCGACACCGACTTCTTCGTTGTCGTCAACCCTTAACTGGGCTTTTGTCGGAATACTGTAAGACTTCAGCACTTTTCCGTTATCGTCATAAATATCAATTGTAGGCGATTTGGTCCTGTCCTTAGATTCAACAACAACTTTAGTAATGTGACCGGTCTGTTCGTCATTGATTTCGCGGTATGTTACGTTTTGCACCAAATCCCTGTATCTGACACGCCCTTCAGCTTCGGTAATGATAGTTGAATTGTAGGGGTCCCATTCATAAATCATCTGTCCCTTATTAACAATGTCGTTGTTCTTTACATGAAGAACTGCACCGTAAGTGGCATCATATTTCGTGAGAATCCTATTGCTGTCCGGGTCAACTATGTTGATGACACCGCTTCGGCTCACCACGAGCTGAATTTCTCCTTCATCTCCTTCGTAACTGACAATCCTTACATTTTCAAACTGAACCTGACCGTCAAACTTAGCAACGACAGATGACTGCGAAGCAACCAACAGAGCGGTTCCACCTGTATGGAATGTACGCAACGTAAGCTGAGTTCCCGGCTCGCCTATTGACTGCGAAGCAATCGTGCCGACGGCTTCTCCGGTATCAACCAATTGGCCTGTTGCAAGGTTTCTTCCGTAACATTTAGCACACACACCGCGTCTCGATTCGCAGGTCAAAACAGAGCGAATCAATACAGACTCGATAGACGACTGTTCTATTCTCGTCGCAATTTCTTCGTCAATAATATCGCCGGCTTTAGCAACTATTTCACCGGTAAGCGGATTCTCGACGTCACGCAGGCATGCCCTTCCGAGAATACGCTCGAACAAAGGCTCTTTAATTTCTTCGCCGTCTTTAAGTGCGGTCATTTCAACACCGCGGATTGTGCCGCAGTCATTTTCGGAAATAATAACATCCTGTGCTACGTCATGCAGACGCCTCGTAAGGTATCCCGCATCGGCAGTTTTCAGGGCAGTATCGGCAAGACCTTTTCTTGCACCGTGTGTCGAAATAAAATACTCTAATATTGATAATCCTTCTTTAAAGTTTGCTATAATAGGATTCTCAATCAGCTCGCCTGTAGAACCCGAAAGAGATTTTTTCGGCTTAGCCATCAAGCCTCTCATACCTGCAAGCTGTCGTATTTGCTCCTTGGAACCTCTTGCCTGTGAATCGAGCATCATCCAGAATGTGTTGAATCCCTGCTGTGCCTGTGCAAGCTCGGAATATAATTTATCGGCTACCCTGTTTGTCGCCGTTGACCATGTATCAATAATTTTGTTATATCTTTCGCCGCTGCTAATAACTCCGTTCTGATAAGCAAACTCGATTTCATCAATTTTCTTTTGTGCCTGGCCGATGATAACGTTTTTATCCAGGGGTACAAGCACGTCTGTAATACTAACAGACAAACCACCCTTTGTTGCGAATTTAAACCCGATATCTTTCAACGCGTCGAGAAATTCAACCGTTCTTGCAAGACCTGCCTTACGGAAGCAGATGCCAATAATCTGCCTCAATCTCTTCTTGGCAAGCAACTCGTTAAGATATCCGAGCTCTTCGGGAACGATTTGATTAAAGAGCACCCTCCCGGTAGTCGTTTCGATCATTTCACCGTTAATCCTGACTTTAATTCTCGCATGCAGGTCAATAATCTCGGAATTAAAAGCAATAATAACTTCCTCGGG
>DAHXMP010000081.1 GCA_027371665.1 Bacteroidota bacterium
ACCAGCGGGACAGGGATAAGTTCTTATTCATAATAAAACTTATTATTCTCCGGATATTATTTTTAAGGCTTCATTATTTTCCGGCTCTGCCGCCAGCACTGCCATAGCCAGCCGGAAGGCCTTTTCGTAATTTTTCTTACCCGCTTCCTCTTTAGCCAGATTTAACATGAAATTAATATCACGAAATTCTGCCTCTTCCTTTGCCTTTTCGGGCTTATTAAAAATTTGTTTATTCCCGGGCTTTTGCAGTTCGACATGATAGCCTACAGTGAACTGGTCAATAAAGCAATTATCTTCCAGGTAAAATAAATACCTGGGCAGCCATTCGCCGAATAAATGATAAATCAATTGTGCTTTGTCTCCGTGCAAATTCTTGTGCTGTTCCCATGTCCAGCTTAAGCGTGCGTTTTCCTGTGCCAGAAGTTTGAAATATCCTCCGTTCGGCACTATTTCGTTTAATGTAAGACCTAACAATTCTGCAAAATGCTTGTACCATTCAGGCGTATAGCCCCCGTAATAATGGTATGGAAGTTGGTGAAGCCCCGAGCCGAGTGGAGCTGTCAGGAACATTTTCCCTCCCGGCTTAAGTATTCTCGTCATCTCTGCTAAAGCCTTTATTGGCTCCGGGACATGCTCCAGCACTTCTGTGCACAAAATATAATCGAATGAGGCATCATCAACCGGTAAGTTTATTATATCCGATTCATAGTCAATATGGCCGTATTCAGTAGTATTGCCCAGCATCACGCCGTGATACTTCTTGAAATCATGCGTTTTATAATTGCAATGTGAAAAATATTGCCCGTAAGGACATGTACCGGCTCCAATATCGAGTACCCATGAGTTTTCCGGAACCGTCTTAGCTTTTGCGATTACCCACTTATCCCTGTCCCGCTGGTTGAAATTATGTATTTCATCTAGCGGAAGCTTCGAGCCTTTTTCTGCCAAAACAGGCTGAGCAGCCAACGGCACATCATAATTGAAATTGGAATGATTGTTATATGGTTTAGGCATTTCAGCATGATTGTAAACAATTTCCCTCAATTGCTTCTTCCATGCATCGTGTGAAGGCTTCTCGGAATCGGCTACCGTGCTTTCCCGGAGTATTTCATCTGCCGCAGTTAAAAGCTCTTCGATACCCATATTACGTGTTTTGGAAGCCATTGCATGAACTGAAGAAAGATATGGCTCATGACGCCAGTCCACACTTTTGGTTTGCACTTCTCCGAATCCCAGTTTGTTCAATGTACGTTTGAAACGTTCGGGAAACCAGTGGTCAATATGGTATGCCCACGAATTCACCTGGTCTCCTGCAAGATGGCGAATGACTCCTGTTTTGATATTCCATTTATCCGTAGCTAAAAATGTTTTGGCACTTCCCTCGAAATCGGGAGTTTCAATATATAAAAGCCCCCCCGTTTTCAGCCACTTATGCCAGCGAATCAGCAAAGCAAGGGCTCCTACGCGGCTGAAATGTTCGAAAACATGATGAAGCCTTATTTCATCTACCGTATTATCGGGCAGGTTTATTTTAGTAATATCGGCAAAAACATCGGCTTTAACATTCATTATATCATGTTTCGTAGGCGGATAGTCAATATTAATATATCCGTTAAAATGCTGTTCTCCGCATCCGAGATGAAGCTTCAGGGGCTTGCCTTCTTTCCATAATTTATTATCAATGATTTCTTTTATCAAGTCAACCCGTTCCGGCTTGATTTCTTTTTCTAATTCTTCTTCAGTAGGTTGAATGTCTTCTGTTTTAATAGCTTGAGGGGCTGTTAAATTCTGATAATAAGCCGCAATATAGTCTTTGGCATGTAGAGGAACTGAAAGAATAACATCTTCAAAGATAATCGAATACCTTCTTCCTTCAAGGTTAAGTAAATTCAGAACAGAATTAATATCCGGCCATTGTTCTTTGTCATGCGGCAACGGGGGCGGAGCAAGAAAAATCCTAGCGTCGTCAATCAAAATAAAATGCTCATGTTCCGATTCGTTAATCACTGAAATTTCGTCGAGCAGGGGACATTCACTGCCGATTCCATAAGTTTCATCCCCGCTGTAATGTGCATCTAACCAGAATATGGCGGGCTCATCGAGCTGTTGAACAACCTCAGTAAGCTTCCTTTTAGAATCACCCATAATAAAATTAATATTTCCGATATTCCCAAAATTATTCCTGCAATTTTGATACAAATCAAGGGATGCTTCGATTGTATGAACAATGTGAAAATATTGAGATGCCCAAACGGCAGTTTTGCCCATAAATGTTCCTGTTTCAACAAACTGCCTTATATTATACTTTTTTTTCAGTTCAAGAGTAAATGCCTCGGGTGGACCCGGATGCACTAAGCCCATATAAAACCTCAACTTAAGTTTTATTCAATATAATTCATACCAACATATTACAATTTCCGTGCCTTAAATCAGGATTAAGTATATTAAAAATCAAACACCCCTGCCATTCCGCATTCGATACGGAATTCATTTTAATTTTTTATAATAAAATTATGTAATTTTGCATTTACTTTATAAGATTTGATTAATCATTTCCGAGAACTATGTTTCAGACTTATCTTAAGAGTATTCAAAATGATTACCTTGCCGATTCTGAAAGTTCGGAACTAACCTTCAGGACTTATTTTCAGGATTTACTCATTTCTTTTGAAAATGAGTATATCAAAAGAAAACTTGTCATAAAACATGAACCTACTAAGCAAGATGACAAAGGACGTCCTGACTTCAAAGTAACTACAAAAGAACAACTCACAATAGGACTGATTGAAACAAAGAAAATCGGTGAAGACCTGAAAAAAATTTTTGAATCAAAACAATTGGAAAGATATAGACAGTTATCCGAAAACATCATTGTTACCGATTACCTTCATTTCTATTTGATTAAAAAAGGTGTACCTGTGCTTGATGTTCAGCTATTTTCGGATTACAATTTAAAGAATAAAAAATTTAAAGTCGAGCAGTTCAAGATTGACGAACTATCAAGACTTTTTACATCATTCTTTGAATCCGAACCTGAACCAATTTACAAAACACAAGTTTTGGCAGTAAGACTATCTGAAAAATCAAAATTTTTAAGAGAATACTGTTACGCTGTATTGCAAGATGAAAATGAGGATAAAAACCTATTACAAGGGCTTTTTGAAGCATTTAAGCATACTTTAATACCAACACTTGACGAAAAATATTTTTCTGACATATACTCACAGACACTTACTTACGGTTTATTTCTGTCAGCATTGAATTGTAATGAACCACTGACAAAATTAAATAAAGACACAGCATATTCACTTTTACCAAATACATTTCCATTAATCAAAGAATTTTTCCACAGGTTAGATGACTTTCCAGGTGAAATTGTCTGGGCAGTTGACGAAGTAATCAGCATTTTGAAGGTTACTGTTTTTTCGGAAATACAAAAGGAATTTGCTGAATATCGAAACAAGGGAAAAGGATTTAATGACCCGTTTATATTTTTCTATGAAGACTTTTTATACCACTATGACCCACAGCAAAGAAAAATAAGAGGTGTTTACTATACACCCGAACCTGTCGTTTCTTTTATAGTTAGGTCTATTGAAAATATTTTAAAAAATACATTTGAAATTAAAAACGGATTTTTAGGAAAAAATGTTACTGTACTTGACTTTGCTTGTGGTACTGGTACTTTTCTTTTAAATGTATTCAAACAAGCATTAGAGCAAACAAGGAAAATTGGAGATAAGCAAACAATTAACAAAGTGCTGAACGAACAACTGATAAATAATTTCTACGGATTTGAATTGTTAGTTGCTCCCTACGTTGTTGCACACCTGATAATATCTGAATACCTGAAAGAGCAAGGTTATTCAATTGAATCAAACAAAAGATTAAATATTTATCTGACAAATACACTTACAAACAAAGAACCTGAACCCTTACCGATTATGCCGATTCTTTCAAAAGAGGGAAAAGAGGCAAATAAAATTAAGAATAAAGACATACTTGTAATACTTGGTAACCCCCCTTATTCAGTCAGTAGCAGTAATAAAACCGGTTTTATTGCTGAGGAAAAAATGAAAAGGTACAAACAAGCTGTAAAATCTGAAAGAAACATACAGCCACTATCAGATGACTATGTCAAGTTTATTCGTTTTGCACATTGGAAAATGGAAAATGTTAGCAGTGGTATAATCGGAATTATCACTAACAATTCTTTCATTGACGGTTTGATTCACAGGGGAATGAGACAGGAATTGTTAAAAGATTTTAGTGAAATTTATATACTGAATTTACACGGTAATTCACGTATTGGTGAAACCAGTCCTGACGGTACAAAAGATGAAAATGTTTTTGACATTATGCAAGGTGTTTGCATATCTTTCTTTGTGAAAAAATACAAAAAGAAAATAGGTGAAACACTGGTTTATTACCACGACTTGTACGGTAAAAGGGAAAATAAATATGCTGTACTTTATGAGAAAGAAATTGACACTATTAAATGGAAAAGATTAAAACCAAAGAAGGAATTTTTCTTTTTAGCTCCAAAAGATTTTGAATTAAAAAACAAATATGAAAAAGGAAAAAGTATTGATGAAATATTCAATAAATATTCAAGTGGAGTAAAAACACATAGAGATAATTTAATTGTATCACTAATAAAAGAATATTTAGTAAATAATATTAAAACATTTTATAAATCTGAAAAGAAAGATGCAATAATATTTTTTGATATTAAGGATACAAGAGATTGGAAAATTGATAAAGCACTTGAAAATGGTAAATATGATAATTCAAAAATTCATAAATATAATTATAGGCCTTTTGTATTTGTTTTTTAATTCAAAATCTTTTGGAGCTAAAAAGAAAAATTCCTTCTTT
>DAHXMP010000029.1 GCA_027371665.1 Bacteroidota bacterium
CATTAGGAACAATATCTCCAAGAATTAAAGTGCAGGTTAAACACAAGGAACAATCAACGAGTGCGCCTGAAATCAGGCAACTGATGGGATTACTTCAGAAAGATGGGGATGTCGGTATTTTTATATCAACTGGAGGCTTCACTTCTGATGCTAAAACAACTGCACAAAGCTCACATGTACATGTTGTATTAATAGATTTGGATAGATTCATAAATTTATGGCAAGAATTCTATAATAAAATGTTGGATGAAGACAAAATAATGTTACCCTTAAATTCAGTATATATATTAGCTCAGCAAACATAATTGAATTTCGACTATTTAAATTATTATGATAATAAAATTATTTAAGCACGACAAAAGCATATATACTCAAATTATAGCTTAGGAAAAAGGGGAAATAATATAATGCAAAAGATATCTAGAAAAAATCAAAAAAGTAATAATAAGAAAAATTGAATCATTCGGATTGTCATGATGACCTGTGAAATAAATGGGTCCAAAAACACTATCCAATTGTTCAAACCGTAATTTGAAGGTTAAGTGATTATTATTCATATCATCTACTCTTTTTATCATTGAATCTGTTAGAATGGTATCAAAAGGATAGAAATTTTCTGGCAATTGGATATAATAAAATTGTTTTGCAAATTGTTTTCCAAAAGTAGGTGAATCAATACATGTATCAATTCTAACAGAATCAGGGTTATAAGAACCTGTATTATTAAAAGGGTCATAGTCATTAGGCCATATCATTTTTAGACATGAATCCGGTGGCCGATACTGTCCCTTTGCCCGCGGTGGCAAGCACATAAACAAAACAGCAAAAACAAACAAGCAAGCAATAAGGACTGAACTGTGTTCTGTCCGTA
The DNA here is from genome assembly GCA_027371665.1 of Bacteroidota bacterium. Lineage (GTDB taxonomy): Bacteria > Bacteroidota > Ignavibacteria > Kapaibacteriales > UBA2268 > DAHXMP01. The sequence goes on from DAHXMP010000029.1 coordinate 872, forward strand.
CATTTTTCTTTTTCATTTTTCTTTCCTCCTATGTTAATGAGGTAAAATTTATAGGATTAGTGCGGTCTGTGAGCCGCTTTTCGATTCGCAGTTCCTTGGAAAATACACTATGGTTCTTATTCTTTGCCATGTTTAGACTGAACCTAAAATTATTTGCTCAAATAATCTGAGTAATTTTACAAAATAAAAACCCAAAAAAAAGATATATTATTGTACAGGAAAAAGATATTTTTCAATACCTTGAAGAAGTCGTTAATACGGCTCTTTTCTTTCTGTTTTCAAACAAATGAAACATTGCGAGGAGCGGATGGTACAAAAGCATTTTTGGACCGGTGAATTTCATTATTTCACGGATTTTTTCCTTTTCCGCGGGCTTGTAGCAATGAATTGTGCAGTTCAGGCAGGTCGGCTTGTCATCGTGAAAGGGGCATTTCCCCAGCTTTAGCTGAACATAATCCCACATAAATTGACAGTCGCCGCAAAGCCCGCCGTTCGAGCCGTGCTTCAACTTACAATAAAGCCGAATCATAGCCCCGACCGTCTGCTTCTCCCTGTCAATCCTGGTTTTGAATAATGTCATAATCAAATCGGACAATTTTATCCTTTATGACGAATAAACTCAAAATTTATCTTTTAAAATAATAAAATCTTACTTTTAGAATATTTATTTCTTAAATTTGAAAACAGATTATAAAATAGTTTATTCTTAAATTAAAATATGAAAAATTCTTCTGGTAATTCTGATTGGTTGAAGGTCATTTGTAAAATTTATCTGACTTTTATTTGTTTTATTATCTGCCTCAATTATTGTTACCCTCAAACGGATACGAACATAGCACAAAGAAATATGGCTCCTAAAATTTTCATCTTATGCTCCTATTGTGATATGGATTATATTAAAAAAGAGATTCCTTTCGTTAATTATGTTTACCATCCTGGTGAGGCAGACATAACAATCCTGATTACAAGCGAAGCAACCGCATCCGGGTCATACAACTATCAAATCGTTTTTGAAGGCAATTCTATTTATAAGAACAGAACTGACACTTTAAATTTTAAGGCAAAACTTAATATATCCGACGATGAATTGCGCAAAGCATTCGTTAGGAAAATCAAGCTCGGCTTGGTGCAATTCATTTCAGGCAGCCCTTTGGCAGACAATCTTTCGATTAATTTTATCAAAAATGATTCCAATACAATATCCCCCCCTGATAACTGGGATTATTGGGTGTTCACATTGAGCGGCAATGGTTACTTTTCAGGCGAAAAGTCCAGTAATTCAATTTCCCTCTGGAACAGTCTCAGTGCCGACAGAATAACAGAAGATTTAAAATTAGACTTTTCGCTCAGCAATAATTATTCAGAAGATATTTTTACTTATGATACATTAAAGGTAACATCAATTTCCCGCAGTAATTATATATACGCAAGGACAATATTCAGCATTGACGAACATTTTTCTGCAGGTTTATTCGGCAGTGCCTATCAGTCAACTTACAGTAATATAGATTTCGCATATTATTTAAATGCAGGTGCTGAGTATGATATATATCCATATTCCCTCTCGATTAGCCGTCAGTTCAGCTTTATTTATCAAATCGGTTATAAATACATGAAATATTTCTATGTAACGATTTATGACAAAAATTATGACCATCTTGCCCAGCAGGAGCTTTCTGCCGCCTATATCTTCAAGGATACCTGGGGTACAATAAACACGAGCATAACTTTTGATAATTATCTTTACGACTTCTCAAAAAAGAATCTTAACATCTACACAAGCCTCAGCCTTTACCTGTTCAGTGGTTTTTATCTAAATATCTGGGGCAGTTTTTATATGGTACATGGACAGATATATCTGCCAAAAGAGGGAGCTACTCCCGATGAAGTTTTATTGCGAAGACGAGAACTCGAAACCAATTACCGATACTATGCATCAATTGGACTGAGCTATACTTTCGGTTCTATTTATAATAACATAGTGAATCCCAGGTTTTCAAGATAAGCTTATAGTCTCAATCATTCCGAATTTCAGAAAAATAATTTTCAAATCACTAAATATATACATATCTAAAGTAATACCTAAAGTAATTCATTTATCGTAACTTATCCCGACATTTTACGTTTATTTGTATAAGAACTGATGTTTAATTCTCGATGGGAAAGGAGACTGAAATGAAAAATTTAAGAATCTTATCGCTTGTTCTGGTTGCTTCAGTAACATTATTATTTAACGGCTGCATGAAACTTGACGAAGGTCCCGTCGGTCCACAGGGACCTCCGGGAAATGCAAATGTCAAGTCGTTTACTTATACCATTCATCCCGGCGACTGGATTTTATCGAGCGACCCAAACTTATGGTACTACGACCGGTACTGCGAATATGTAACTCCCGACATAGTTGATTACGGTGCTGTTCTGTTCTATCTGAAAGAAACATCCGGAAAATTGTCCTGGATTGCACTTCCTTCGACGAGCCTGTACAGGGATAACGGGCAGGTCTATTCCACAGAGTATCAGCCCTGGCACTCGGATTATACCCTGTCCATCCAGTGGATTGATTCTCATCCGACGAATCCCCGAAAACCGACATGGGATTGCGTTATCAAAGCCATAATCATTGCGGATTATCCATATTATTCGATGAAATCAAAGGGTGTAGATATTAATAATTATGAGCAGGTCAAGGCGGCTCTGAAACTGGCTGATGATTGAAAGTAAATTAATTTAATGATAAAAGAATAATTTTAAAGGTAATATTATGAAAAAGACCGGAATAATAATGGCTGTTTTTGCAATGCTCATGCTCGGTTCCTGCATGTCAACGAGCTTCGTTTATACCGGGGATTATTATCCACCGGCACCGGATAACAAAAACATCAGGGTCGTTATTGACGACAACAGGAACCTGGCTTATGATGAAATAGGTGTTATAGAGGTCAGGGAATCATTCGGAGATTTTAGCTTTGCACAAATTGTAAACAAGGCATGTGAGGAAGCAAGATACAAAGGAGCTGACTGCATTATATTTTTGAATAAATCAACTTCAGTTTCAGGTTCGGGAGATGCAATATCAACAAGCAACCAATACTTGTTCAAGGCTGTCAAGTTGAAAGGGGATTAGAAAAATCCGTTATAATAAAGAATTTTCAATTTAAAATTTTAATTTTCAATAAATTTGTAATGAATTAATTTATAAAAACATAGTCAGAATCGCGGATTTGACGGATTAAAGGATTTCGCGGATTTTTGATTGTCATTCTGAATTTGTTTCAGAATCCATAGCCGGAAAGCCGCAGCCACGCTATTTTAAAATGAGTACATTAAGAAAAAATTTTCAATTATGGTGGTTCATCTTATTAAATTTATTGATAATTGAGAATTTTTACTGGACAAAATTCCTGAATTAAGGCTTTTTCTTCATTGTCAGGTGAGATTAGGTATTTTTTCCTGTTTCTAAGGGTGATTAAAATTGGGTTTTCCTTTCTGTTTATAAAAAGATGGATTATTCCGTACTTATAGGACCAGAAAATTCCGGATTTATATGATAGCGGTCCGAAATTAATGCCATAAAGCTTTATCATTTTTAATTCGCGTAATGAACTTATTTCTTGTAGCTCCGCAACTTGGGTTGTGTCAATTATGATGTTTCTGAACCTTCTGATAATGGTTAAATATTGGCCATCTATGGTATAACTCTTTATTTTGTAATATTCAAGGATAAATATTATAATCGGGATGATAATGATTAATGCATAAAGATGATTTTCCATTATAACTTATAACACTTAATGTTGGAACACCGTGTCTTCGAGCCTTGTAATTCGTTTGTCGTGCTGCGAAACGATTTCAAATTTTTCTGCGAGCTTCATTACCGAAAGCCGCAGTTCTCCGATTGCGAGGTTTGTCTTTACCTGCTGTTTCTCGAGTTTTTCAAGCCTGATATTATTTTCTTTTCTCGATTCAATCAATTCTTTACGAACATTCTTTTGTTCGATAAGCAAATCTGCAAGCAGTTCGACTATTTTGTTTTCATCTTTCATTTGAGTTCCTCAAATTTTTGTCTTAGAAACGAATTAATATAAGGAATAATTGTTGGAAAGCAAAATCTCTAAGCTTCCGCTCTAATCCCGATTACTTTTGCCCATTTCTTTCATTTTAATAAAATATTTTTATTATA
>DAHXMP010000091.1 GCA_027371665.1 Bacteroidota bacterium
GTTTATTAAGAATGACATTTTTAATTTAATTTTGTAAACGAAATTTTATTATTAATATAATTCGGGAAAATAATTAATTTTTGCAGTAAGTGGTGAAAAAAATTATTATTTAGGAGCGAAAAATGGAAAACTTAAATTTCAGAAGATTAAGAAGATTGAGATACAATCCAATCATCAGGGATATGGTGAGAGAAACTCGCCTGCATAAAACCGATTTGATTTATCCCCTGTTTGTCGTGAATGGGACTAACATCAAAAAGGAAGTCGGTTCTATGCCCGGTGTCTTCCAGCAGTCAATTGACAATATAATAAAAGACTGTAATGAATGTGTAGAACTCGGCATTTCCGCAGTTTTGTTATTTGGAATACCGGATAAAAAAGACGAAGTCGGTTCCGATTGCTACGATGAAAACGGAATTATTCAGAGAGCAGTGAGGGCAATCAAAAAAGAAGTTCAAAATCTTGTCGTAATCACCGATGTCTGCATGTGCGAATATACTTCACACGGGCACTGCGGAATCGTCAAAGGTGATGAAATAATGAATGACGAAACGATTGAATTACTTGCAAAGTCCGCATTGACACACGCACAGGCAGGTGCTGATATTATTGCACCCTCAGATATGATGGACGGTCGCGTTGCCACAATAAGAGCAATGCTCGATGAGAACGGGTTTATGAAAACACCCATAATGAGCTATGCAGCAAAATATGCATCATCATATTATGGACCTTTCCGGGAAGCAGCAGAAGGAGCCCCCAAGTTCGGCGACAGGAAGTCGCACCAGATGGACTTCGGCAATGCAGACGAAGCTTTAAGGGAAATCGAGGAAGACATTATAGAAGGTGCGGACATAGTAATGGTAAAGCCTGCCGGTGCCTATCTCGACGTTATTTACCGAGTGAAGCAGATGTTCGGAATGCCGACGGCAGCATACCAGGTCAGCGGCGAGTATGCTATGTACAAAGCCGCAGCACGTCTCGGCTGGCTTGACGAAGAAAAAATCATGCTCGAATCCCTCACAGCCATTAAGCGTGCCGGAGCGGATATGATACTGACATATTTTGCAAAAGATGTTGCGAGGTGGATGGGTAAGCAAAAATAATTTTTTATTTATATAAGAAATTAATAAGTTAGAATATTAAATTCTTAATATCTTTTCATTAACTAAAAGGTATATAATTATGTTATCACCAAAAGATTTGTGTTTGTCTTTAGTTAACTGTGAAATTGAAGAAGAAGTGATAGAAATTTTAAAAAAAGACAAATATTGGGATAAATCAGAAGATTGGTTATACTACGGGGTTGATGAGAATAATTATTCTATAATTGGCAATCAACAAAGCAAACCAGAAGCAGCAATAGTTGAAAAAATAATAAACTCTGTTGATGCAATGTTGATGAAAGAATGTTTCAAAAGATCAATTAAACCCGATAGCGAAGAAGCACCACAAAGTATAAAGGAAGCACTTATCAAATTTTATAATATTGATGAAAGCAAACTCACAAATATTACACCTAAAGAAAGAAGTAAATTAGCTGAGAATATCTTGTTTGTAGCTACAGGATCAAAATTAACACCTACTTATTCTATAATTGATATGGGAGAAGGACAAACACCTGCTATGTTTCATGATACTCTATTATCATTAAGAAAGTCTAATAAATTACGAATTCCATTTGTTCAAGGTAAATTTAATATGGGAGGAACAGGTGTTTTCAGATTTTGCGGTGTACATAATTTACAATTAATCATTTCTAGAAGAAATCCTGAAATTGCTGCACAAGAAGGTGATCCAACTAAGGATTTTTGGGGATTTACTGTTATTAGAAGAGAAGATCCGAGTAAAGGTGCCAGAAGTTCAAATTATAAATACTTAGCACCTAGTAAGCAAATTATTTTTTTTCCAGCAGATTCATTGCCAATTTTACCAGGTGAATATCCTCAAAAACATATAAATTCACTATACTGGGGAACATACATAAAAGTTTTTGAATATAAAATTGGACCAAGTCTAAGAACAAATATTCAATTTGATTTATATAACAAACTTTCGCTATTGATGCCAAATGTTGCATTACCAATTAAATTATATGAAAGAAGAAAAGGATTTACTGCTCATACTTTTGAAACAATATTATCAGGATTATCGGTTAGAGTCGAAGAAGATCGTTCAGAAAATATTGAAGATAATTTTCCTGCATCTGGTTCAATAACAGTATCTGGTCAAAAGATGAAATATTCAATATATGTTTTTAAAAGACAAAAACACGAAAAGTATACAAAAGATGAAGGTATAATATTTACAATAAATGGTCAAACCCATGGTTATATATCAAAATCATTTTTCGTGAGAAAGAGTGTAGGACTTCATTACTTATCTGAATCAATATTAGTTATTCTTGATTGTTCGGATATCGATGGCAGATCTATGGAGGATTTGTTCATGAATAGTAGAGATAGATTAGGTAATTGTCCACTTAAATCAGAAATTGAATCTACACTTGAAGATCTACTAAAAAATCACGAAGGATTACGATTATTAAAAGAAAAAAGAAGAAAAGAGGAAATTGAGAGTAAATTACAAGATTCACAACCTTTGGTAAAAGTATTAGAAGAAATTATAAAAAAATCACCAACTTTATCAAGATTATTCATTTCTGGTTTGAAATTATCAAATCCATTTAATACAGTCAATGCATCATCTGATGATATTTATAAAGGGAAAACTTTTCCAACATATTTTACCTTGACAAAAAAATTTCCTGAAAACAACCCCAAACAGGGTCATTTGGGGAGTAAATTTCGTATCGAATTTAAAACCGATGTATCAAATGATTACTTTGATAGAAGTAAAGATCCAGGAACATTTAAACTTTTTTTTAATAATAAGGAATCTGAGAATACAATTGTTAATCTATATAATGGATATGCACATTTAAATGTTCCTATTGAAGAAGGAAACATTAATGATATTATTCGTTTTAGAAGTGAAGTAAATGATATTAGTAGAATTAAACCCTTTGAGGAGAATTTTTTTTTAAAAATAATTGAACCACTAACATCACTTCCAACTAAATCAGGTAAAAGAAAGCCACCGTCAACAGATAAAAAAGGTAATGAAACAAAAAAACAAGATAAACTTGAAATTCCAAATATTATTGAAGTGTCCAAAGATGGCAGATCTGGTCATTCTTGGGAAAGAGAAAATTTTGATGAATATTCTGGTTTAAAAGTTATAAATGCAGGTGAAAACCAATATGATTATTATATTAATATAGATAATATCCATTTATTAACTGAACTAAAATCTGCAAAAAGCACAGAAATAAATGCTATCGTTGCAAAATACAAATATGGTTTAGTTCTTATTGGCCTAGCCCTTTTGAATGGTCAGAATGATAAAAATAATGATAATGATGAAAATGAAAATATTTACTCATTAATTGAAAGAATCTCAAAATCAATATCACCAATAATTATTCCAATGATTGATTCATTAAGTTCAATTGATATTGATGAAATTATGTCACTTCCGAATGAAAATATATAAGGATGTTTTTTATTTATTATAAGTTCAGCAACAAATTGGACAAATTCAATTGTCAACAAAAGTCTCACAACTTGTGAGACAAATAATAAATAAGTCCACAAGTTGTGGACTAAAAGTTAATTAAAATTTTTATGACAACAACAAAAAGCAAAATATTATTTAAACAGGCTCAGAAGTTCATCCCCGGCGGGGTAAATTCTCCGGTAAGGGCTTTTAAATCAGTAGGTGGAAACCCAATTTTCATTAGGAAAGGGCTTGGCTCAAAGATTTGTGATGCCGACGGCAATGAATATATTGATTATATCGGAAGCTGGGGACCTCATATTTTCGGGCATAATCCTCCATTTATCAGGAAGACACTTGTCGAAGCAATGGAAAAAGGCACAAGCTTCGGAGCTCCGACGGAATCTGAAATTAAGATGGCTAAGCTGGTCTGCGAACTTGTTCCGTCAGTCGAACTCGTCAGGATGGTAAACAGCGGCACTGAGGCAACAATGAGTGCCATCCGCCTTGCACGGGGTTTCACAGGGAAAGACAAAATTATAAAATTTGAAGGATGCTATCACGGACATGGCGATTCATTTCTGATTAAGGCAGGCTCCGGAGCCTTGACTTTTGGTGTTCCGACAAGCCCGGGTGTAACCAAAGGAACTGCTTCGGATACTCTCATTGCCCGCTATAATGACATTAAATCCGTGAAGAAATTGATTGCAAAGAATAAAAACAAAATTGCTTCGATTATTATTGAACCAATTGCCGGAAATATGGGTGTCATCGCTTCAAATAAGATATTCCTGAAAGAACTGAGAAGTATTTGTACCGAAGAAAAAATTATACTGATTTTTGACGAGGTTATGTCGGGATTTCGTGTCGCTTTGGGCGGAGCCGCAGAATTATACAAAATCAAACCTGACCTGACGACTTTCGGAAAAATAATCGGAGGCGGTTTGCCTGTCGGTGCATTCGGAGGGAAAAGGGAAATAATAGAAAAGATTTCTCCTATGGGACCGGTTTACCAGGCGGGAACTTTGAGCGGCAATCCTTTGGCTATGGCTGCGGGAGTTGCAGCACTCACTTATATTAAAAACAATCCCTCAATATATAAAACACTGGAAGAAAAATCCGCTGAACTTGAAAAAGGCATGAAAGAAAATCTCAAAAGAGCCGGTTTGAATTTCACTATTAACAGGGTTGGTTCTATGCTCTGCCAGTTTTTCACCGAAGAAAAAGTTAACGATTTTGATTCCTCAATAAAATCTGATACAAAGCTTTATGCAAAATACTTCCACGAGATGTTGAATCGCGGCATTTATCTTCCGCCCGCACAATTCGAAGCTATG